>JAUVHR010000259.1 GCA_030593165.1 Candidatus Thorarchaeota archaeon | reverse complement strand
GAATGACGACCTCATGCTTGTTTTTGGTGACGTGATGATCAAGGACTACGAGTGGGTTACTGACTTGCTGTTCTATCTGAGAGGCAACGTACCAACTCGGTTCATCATTGCAGTAATGGCTCACCAAGATATAACATGTGGAATGATTCAATCAAGGAAAGGGAAAAGGCTTCTGGAGAGGATGGGTGTTCCCCAGGGTGGAACTGATTTCTACGACGGATTGATTGCACCACTCCTGAGTGTTGGACGTGTCGCGGATTTGGACCCTGTTGTTCTGTTCTTGGAACAATTTTCCGAAAGAGAGATAGTATTGCAGGTAGACGAAGTCGCGGTCAGTCTTGATGAAGTGGAAAGGTCAAGGGACCTTCTTGAGAAAGGGCTCGATCTGAGGATGTCAACATAGACGACGGTTACAACTGGATTGACTACTCAATTTCATCTCCCAAATCGGCCTGACCATAACCAGTGCGTGCGCGCTCTCTACCTCTGCGTTTCGGTCGTACAGGTTCGGATTCGTCAATCTTTGCGTTGCATTCCAAACACATAAGAGAATTGGTCTCCTTTGCTGACACAATGTTGCCACATGATATGCAAGTCCATAACCCAGACTGCAAAAGCTTGATCTTTCGGAAGACAGTCATTGCCAGTTCTTGCAATGATGTGGGACAATCATCAGCAACCCCAACGACTCCGTCCTTGGACCATTTGCAAACGACGGAAACAAGCGTGGTCATTAGTTCAATCATCCTAGTTGCGTGTTCATCAATATCTTGTGAGGTTTCAGACTTGGTATCACGGCGAGCATCATCTACAAATGCCAATACTTCTAGGAAAGCCAAGAAAGCTGGAACAGGGAAGCGATCCTTTTCCGGACCCTCGACCATTTGACCAAGAACCGCAGAAATCATGAGGGTCTGAGTGTAATCCTCACGGAGAATCCTCTTTGCTTCAGCTACGATTTTCGTCGCGCTTAAGCGATATGTATCTGGATCCAGCCCTTGCTCCTGTACAATCGCTCGAATCGAATCTTGAAGACCCTTGCCTTCCGTCATCTCATCGTTGACTCTTTGAGCGATGTCTCTGTAAGAGATGCCAGAGTCAGTGGCAATCTTCTGCAGTAGTGCTCGAGCTGTAAATGTCAATTGACCATCATACCTATGACGCACTTCTATAAGAAAGGGAAGGTCATTTTAGGGTGTCGAATTCTTAGTTCATGGTGGTTCCCATGATACTGTCCGACAATGATATCCTGAAAGAACTCAAACAGGGTTCAATTGTGATTGACCCTTTTGATCCAAGCTCCCTCGGACCGTGTAGCATCGATTTGAAGTTGGATTCTCTCTTCCGCATCTATAAACCGGGTTCAGATGTGGACATCCAAGATAGGAAGTTGGTGGATCGAGACACCGAACTGATTGATACAGGAGAGAAGCCGTTCAAAATCCTCCCAGGCCAGTTCGTTCTCGGTCAAACGAGAGAGAAGATTGCGATATCTGTCAACTTGGCGGGCATTCTTGAAGGTAGGTCGAGTATTGCTCGGCTCGGCATAGTTGTTCATGCAGCCGGGCTAGTCAATCCCGGTACGGGAATCAGAGAACCCGGAAAACTGACCCTAGAGGTTTTTTGTATGAATAGATCACCTGTGCTACTCTATCCAGGTACGGGCATTGTACAGATTATGTTCGCTCCTCTTTCAAGTACTGCGAGGACGGGGTATGATGAACGTGCAAGTAGTCAGTATGTTGGCCAAGTAAGACCAGAAATATGACAGGAAGTTGCCGGTCAAGTCGTAGGTCTTTTAAGAGAGTGGATTTCACCAGCGGTCACGTCTGACATCAGAATCACTGGTGAAGGTCACAGGCGGTATACATGAAAGAATATGACATTGTGCTTGGAAGTGGTTCTGAACATCTCAGAACGCAACTCGAAGAGCTAGGTTACCGTGTCTTTGTTTCAGAACTGAACTATGACGAGAAGCGTATATTTCCAAATGCAGACATCTTTGTCAGACTGCATGAAATCGAGAAACTTGCAGGTAGAAAGGTCATGGTCTTCCAGAGTTGTACGGGCTCTGGTCCAACCGAGAGTGAGTTCTTCACAACTTCAGATCGTTTGGTTGAGCTCATGTTGCTGCTCGATTTACTAAAGACCCCCGTGACAGTGAAGGAGATCGCACACAAAGAGTACGTATGTGCATCGATCCAACCTCTAGAAAGAGTTGACGCAGTGCTGACATTCCCTCCATATGCATTACAAGACAAGTCATTCAAGACCGGTGATGCAACTTCAGCTAGCTGGGCAATCCGCACAATCGCGCAAGCATGCGATAAAGTATGGGTTGTGAACCCCCATTCTCCAGAGAGCCTCGATTGGGTGAAAAAGCTTGTTGACGAGGAAAGATTAGGATCGATCGACGTAGCGGATGAATTAATCGAGTTTGGTGCGGAACGCTTCGGTTTCGTCGATTATATGGTAGTGACGCCGGATGAAGGTGGGGAAGAGAGATTCGCTTGTGATGGATACGGGAAGAAACGTATGAGTTCCTTCGCTGTAGAATTGTCCGGCGATTTGGACGTCAAAGGCAAGCGTGTTATGATCATTGACGATTTAACAAAGAGTGGCACCACATTGCTCAATGCAGTTGATAGACTCCTAGAACAGGGCGCTGCTGGAGTTGTAATGGCTGTGGTTCATGTTCTTCCTATTATCGGAAAGGGAGAAGAGCTGTTGGTCAATCTGATAGAAAAGAGTAAAGGAAGAATCGTTACAACAAATACAGTCTATACGCGTTTATTCTGCGTGGATCATCCTGAACTAACTTTCAATGTCACAGAGCTCATATTGCAGGCTGTGGAATCAGATAGCTAGAAGGTATTCAATCTGTGTGGTATTATCTTGTGGGACCTAATCCACTAGGTCCAGATAATCTTCTACTTGAGACGAGACAGGGCTTTGGATGTTGCAATCCATGCCTTCGTTGTGAAACGCTCCACAAGACCGTCCCGCTCCAAGGCATTCAAAGTTGAAATGACTTGGTTCTGATCGCACTTAACATGGCGACCCTTGAGAATGCGTACTATTGCGGCTGGTCGGTGGCTGTCTTTCAGAATAATAGAAAGAATTTTTGTCTCAAGATCTGTCAATGACTCGCTCATGGTCATCACTTAATCAGGTCCCCTTTTGAGATTCTTTTAACTCTATCTCTATAACTTTGCACCCCCAAGTTAGAAACCGTTCATTGTAACTACCCAGGAAGAAATGTTAGAAACCCTTTTTACATCACACAGCGGGGGCGGACAAGGTTAGATAGGAATGGATGACGAACGAGAGTACCACATTGGCATTGCGCCAGGCGAGATTCCACCACTTGTGCTGTTGCCGGGTGACCCAGATAGATCGAAGGCTATTGCCACCCAGTTTCTTGAGAATCCAGAGGAGATAGCCAAGAAGAGAGAGTACTGGAGTTTTCGGGGTAAGTACAAGGGTACTCCGGTCGCCGTGTGTTCTACAGGCATTGGGTGTCCATCAGCCGCAATTGCTTTAGAAGAACTCATTCGTGTTGGCTGTACTACCTTCGTTCGTGTAGGAACCGCCGGTGCCATCAACCCCAGAATCAAGGCGGGCGATCTGGTAATCTTCACAGGTGCAGTCAGGGACGATGGAACTTCCAAACAGTATGTTCCAGTGGAATATCCAGCCGTTGCAGACCCTAAGGTGGTATTGGCTCTAAGAGAAGCCGCAGAACAGAACTCTCTGCCGTATCGAATTGGAATTGGACATAGCAAGGACGCATTCTATAGTGAGCATCCAGACCTTGTGGCAGACCCCGAGAGAATGCGAAAGAGATGGGACAGTTTCAGAAAGGCAGGGGTCATTGCAACTGAGATGGAAGCTGCGGCTTTGTTTGTGATTGGTCAGATGAGGGGAGTCAAGGTCGGAGCTATCTGTGTGATCGTAGGAGAGTCGATTGACAAAGAGGCGAAGATTGTTGGTAGCCCGCCATTAGATAATCTTCTCACAACTGCCCTAGACGCCATAACAGCGATAGGACCTTGAAGACCGATTTGCCTGGCTATCACCTAGATGCCGCCGAACCAGACCTTCTTCTGTACTTGCATGTGGAGATCTTCCGCTTCTTTCTTGGCCAAACCGGTTATGGCTGCAATTTGGTCGGCTCCAGTCGCCACGAGCTCCGGAATGCTTGATATGCCGGCTCCCATTATCTGATCGATTAGAGGAGCCAAGAATCCAAGCTCCAAGAGCATGGCTCGCAATTCATCTTTTGACGACTCATCTGTTACAGGGAGTGGAACTGTGGGAATGTCAGGAGCAACAGTAGACACGGTTTCAGGTTCGGCTGCAGGTTCAGCTTCAGGTTCGGTGACTGTTTCTCTAAGGGCATCTAGCTCAGTCCGTTTGCCAGTGGTTTCCGAACCCTTGACGAAAGAGGGTCGAAGCATGATTACTCCTATAACCATTAGACCCAAGAAAATCGGCACAAGCATAAAGGATTCGATATTCAAGCCAATAATCCCATGTGATCCAGGGCCAGGGAGGGCCGCATCAACTCCAGATAACATGATTTCGATGCATGATCTCCCGGTCATCTCAGTAGCGAGGCAGAACCACAAAGGTGTAAAGAACGCGAAACCGCCTATCTCAAAGATAGCAATCTCTCGAAACAACTCTCGTTTAGCGAATCTGGCGATAATCATGGGTACAACAAATATGATTACGGAAATCAAGGACCACATCAAGAAGAGATCCCAAATCGCGGCTAACCGAGGATCTGCTGGATCTGTGATTCCGTAGTCCATCAAGTTGATTAGAGCAGCACCGATGAAAACAATTCCGGGCAGGAGAGAACCAAAGACTATACCATGAGCGTATCTCATTCTAAACCTCACCTTATCGCAAACAGGCTGTCAACCCTTGTGTGCAAGACCTTACTTTAAAGGTGTTTGCGGGGTTGCCTAAAAGGTCAGAAGAGTGGTGTATGTTCCTGTGGAAGGGGAATCTCAGGTAAAACAATGATGCCCGTCAGGCTTATGTGGTAGATGAAACCAGAGCAATTCGAGAGGAACTAAATGAAACCGTTCTTTGTCGTGGGCACAAGACCTGAGATAGTGAAGATGGCACCAATCATTCAGGAGTGTGACAGGAGAAACGTCGAGTACTTCCTACTTCACACAGGCCAGCACTACTCTGACAACATGAGTGAATCATTCT
>JAUVHR010000140.1 GCA_030593165.1 Candidatus Thorarchaeota archaeon | reverse complement strand
CAATGACGGATTCTTTTCGTCGTTCGAACCACCCGAATTGCAGAAAAGCGGCAGAACAACCCTCCTTTCTCCTAGTCCAGGAAGAGCTGTTGCTTCCGGTTAACTTCCAAACTTACTGCCTATGGGCACGAAAGTGCATCTAGGCTACTGACAGGACCCCTTTATGCTTCCAAATCAAGCCCCTCTCTATCAGGGAATCCACATGATGTTCTATCATCCACTTCTCAAACTGAAGATAAACCACATTTGTCAGTGATGGATAGATGATTGGATTAACCACGATGTCATTGATGGTCTTGGCCCCTCCCCTAACAGCAAGTAAGACGAATTCCTCTCGCATATCAAACTGCTTCAAGTACGCTCTCAGCCCAGGCTCATAGTCCTCAATCAATGGTTCTTTGAGATGCCCACTGATTATCCCCCTATAGCCCCCATCCATGACTTTCTTGATAGACTCCTTGAACTCAGGTATGGAAGAATTCGGGTGGCCGTAAAATGGACCGAACTCAGTAAGGTCAATATCAGACGCAAAAAGAAGGTTCTCCTCGACGAGTTCTATGCACATGTGGTCGGGCAAATGACCGGGAGTGTAGCGCATCTTAAGTGAGTGCCCACCAACCAAGAACGTTTCGCCGTCCTTCACGATGTTTGTTGTCTTGCAGTCATCGAGTGCTCCATACATCCGTTCGTTGACAAGGTCCTCCCACAATGGCCTGATCAGATGACCTGGCGTGAAGCCAAGAAATCGTTTCATCTGTTCCTTGTCGTCGAAAAAAGGCGCAGTGATTTCATTCGCCGCAACCCTACATCTTGAGAGTCGGTTCAGTCGTGCGGCATGAGTTATATGATCTGGGTGGATGTGACTAAGCAGGACAACGTCAATGTCTCTTAGTTCCTTTCCTTCTTTGCGTAGAAGAAAACGGAGTGATTCCACAGAGCATCCCGGGTCAACAACGGCAATCTCATCGGAAAGAATGACTAACGTGTTGCACAATGGGAAAAACCCACCAATGACAACGTGAACCTCATCGCTTATTCTCTTGATTTTCAAAAGGAGCCCGACCTTATTCAGCAGAAAGGATACCGATTGGGTCAAAAAGTCGACCCAATCATATCTCAACAGGAGCGAACTACATCTCGCCGGTAGTTCTAACTCTCACTTCAGCCGCGCTTCTAACGGCCTGACGCCAGGTCCGGAAACTTCCCCACATGACTGGAACCATAGCTGCTAAGAAAAGGAACATTATCAGTAATGTATTGACGATGGGCACAGTGTTGGCGACGGTAGCATACCCTTCACCAGCAAAATATGCATCTGCCCAGAAGCCTGCCATGAGTCCTAGGGTTGAAGGGATCAAGCCAAGAGTCAACAATAAGAAGACTGCAAATCCTCGTCCGGCTGATGCCTGAATGAATCGGGCGAATCCGCCAAGTACAGGATGCTTCTGCCACCGTGAACCTTCCTGAACTATCCAGAAGATTATGAATAGCAATAACAACAGAATCCATACTACCATAGCTAACTCAAAGTACATCGCAGGGTGCTCCTTTCCGCTTTGAAACAAGCGCGATTGAATAACCTATAAACCCTATGGTTTGCGTCGCTGAACCCCACTTTCCGATTCACGCAGGGAGTCTTCTGCGGTTTGCCATGAAATGGACTTCATAGGATTCTTCTCTGTTGCAGAATCCTTCCGCTTTTTCTTATCTTGCTTCTCAATCGTTCTCGATTCCTTTCTGATTCTTGGGTCGTCCGGATTCGCAGGAATTCCTCGACTCATCTTGGCTGCCTCGATAACATTGTGAATGTACAGGTTAACGAAAAAGTCGTAGCTCCGAGTGTGCATGTTTGAATCGAGGTTCTTGCATCCTTCGCAATCGCAGACTGACAGATCAACGAGGCGGACTGGACATGCATCGGTTCCTGCCACGTATCTCCTTCTTGCAGTTAGATAGAGGAGAATTGACGAGTCAACGCTGTCAACTCCCAGATCGTGGAGATAGTAAGTCAGGAGTTTGAGTCGTGGAAGTCCGAATGTGTGAAGCCAGTATCCTTTGGTGATGCTTCTTGCGTACGTGACTACTCTCTTGAGGAGATTGGGGTCATGATGCCACATTGGAAGTAATCCGCCCATCGCAAACATTCTCACCTTGTTGCTACGAAAGAAATCATACAGCCTCTCGATAGTGCCCCTCTTACTTCCCTGAAGGACGGCAATCACCTTTGAAGCGGGCACTGTATCGAGCAGCTGAAGCAGATTCTCCTTGATTGTACTGACTTTGGAAACCACCTGATAAGGAGCATCAGTCGGCAAAATGATCTCGTCAGGGGAAACAAACACGTCCGCGCCTGATAGCTCGTATGCCTCAAAAATCTGCTCGTTTGTTAGGCTGAAATCCACATCAATGCCTAACCTCTTTGCAATCCCTGCCTTCCGTGCCTCAATCTCGAAAATTCCTGTGTCGGCAACGAGGGAACACCTCTCAGGAAACCCGAGTTCTAACAGGCCTTCCTTCAGCGTTTGGCCAGACTTAATGCATGAGTCAATCCAAAAATCTGAACTGCGATACACGTCATAGGCTGTGAAGAGCACTGACTCAGTGTACGGCCATTTGATTAGAGGTTCCTCTCGAAAGAACGACATTGACACAAAATGGTTTTTTGGAATAAGCCGTGATAGTGGCGCGGCTATGTTTTCTTTTTTTGCCCTCATTTGTGGGAGCTCCCGTTCTCCCTTGTCTAATTTGATGTCGGTGATTTGGACATATAAACTCCCCAAGAAAGCGCGGTTCGTTAACTTGATATTGGCAACAATAAACTCCTTTGCAGGTGTACCACGAATGGGAAGTCCATGGTTCTCAAAGAAAGCGTTTTTCTACTTCGGAGGAGCTTTCATTTTGCTCCTGGGTGGAGCTATTATCTTGAATGCACCTTACCATCACATGGGCTACATAGCGTATGAAGGCGACGTATATGCCTTCGAGATCTGGGGGGGTGCAGGCTATTATCCTGAGCTTGAAGTATCGTTGCAGGCGAACGCCGGCAATTCAACCACAATCCGAGTTGACATGAGATTCGTGAATAACGATACTCTTGACGTTTACATCTTAAATGTGACACTGAACGATGCTGATCGTCTTCTTGAAGTTGAAAGCATAACGTATGAAGAACGGAATCTGGTGCACCTGCCTTTTGGGAACTACACGTTCTATGTTGATAGACTGGACGGCTTCCCACGGATTGATATTGCCTACACTCAGACGAGCGACTCAAGAACCTACATCGTCCTTGGCGGCTCAATGAACATCATCGGGCTAATAATGGGCGCGGCGGGGTACTTTGTGGGCGGCACGTTAATCTCGTCAGGTGATGAAGCGCTCTACGACTGGGGTTATGATGATCAAGTGAGGTAGCTGTCCTTCATTGTAGATTTCATTTGCCGCCGGTCAATCTTTCCAATTGTCTGATTCTCTGATTAGAATCGCTTCAAAATGGATACCAACTTAGTGTTACGAAGGCAATGTCCTGATTGTACACAGGCTCATGAATTGCTGTACCCTCTGAAGCATTGGCGAGAACCAATGGAAGATCAGAAATTAAGATGGCTTCTAAAGAACAAAATAGTGTGTGATTTTAGAGGATTCCCAATCGGCCGGGTAAAGAGAGTCTGGTTTGAGGATGTTCAAGGTCCACTAGTGATAGTGGAGCGACATGATGCAAGTCACAAGCCTTTCACTTGGGAAGCAATTCCACTACGCTCAATCCACTCTGTTGACGAAACGATTCGACTGAAGCCGCCCATATTTGCTGAGTGAGGGGTTTCTCTCGACTACCTAGATACAAGGATTCGGAGAATGAACACATGTTACAGAAGCGTGAACTGGAACCCCTCGAGGTTGAGGGTCTTTGCGAGAGGTCCAAACAGTGTCCACGCTCAATCCGAGTTACTGTTTTCACGAGTGGAACTTGTCCTTTCTGCGATATCGCTCTAGAGCTTGTTAGAATTGTTGCTAGAGATATGGCACGTCATGAGCGGTTGGTGACAGTTGTAGAATACAATATAGATGACGACCCTGAGATTGTCGAAGCCTTGGATATCGTCGCCCTTCCCACAATTCTGGTTGGTGGTTCAAAGATCACAGGTCTACCAAATGCGGATGAAGTGGAAGACCTAATTCACGGATCAGCAATATTGTGCTCCAGTGGCTAGGCCAATTCGAGTCACAGGCCTAGAATCTTCATTGCATTCAACTCTCTAATAGCTTGGCTAGTTTCTACATTAAGGTCCATCATGTTAAGCGCAGCCATCAAGTCAGAATAGTCAGTGAAGTGATTCGAACCAAACACAAGACGTTCTGACCCGAGGTCCTGTAGAATCGCATCAAGGAAGACTCTGAGAGGCGATTCGACAAGTTTGATGAGCGTTACAGAAATCTCGAGCCAGATATTCTCGCGCGCTATCAACGGTACAAGATTATGAAATCCGAAGAGCCCTCCCATGTGCAGTACCACAAACTTGCCATTTGGATATGTGAGTGAGACTTGATCGATGAGTGTCATCATCTCGACAGTCATTTCATGATTGTGGAAGAAGACAGGGAGGTCACATCCAACCGCCTCTTGCACTAAAGCAATCGCTGCGGGATCAGATGGGTGGTATGTTCTCTCATCTAGAACTAGTGCTACGCAACCTTGGTCAATGTGCTTCGCGACTTTCTTCCAAGCCATGTCAATGGGTCTAGGGACGACCGCGCATGCACTGAATAGTTGGTCCGGATAGATTGCCGCTGCTTCAACATATAGGTCAGTACTAATCCATGGTTCTAAAGGCGTGAGTACTGCTTTCTCGATTCCGAATGCATTCATCTGCGCCAATAGCGCGTCCACATTCTCCTCTAGGTTCTCACGATGAACCTTCTCTTTATCCATCCTTGTGGGTCCCAGATGTGTCTGAAGGTCAATTGTCACTGTCACGCTTTGCACCATCCCTAGGATTACATATCTTGCTTTTCAATTGATTGTACCAACTTTGAGAGTCACAGCATCAGCTCTAAATACACTCGGGATGTGCTACTGATGTGGACTCTGATGCAAGAAGAGAAACCCCGTACTCTGTTGGCAATGCTTCGAGCCATGGCTCACGAGATCAGCCGAGACAAATACATGGTCATGGAGTACCTAGGACCAGTTGTTGATGGTTGTCGCGCCGCACTCAAGGTGAGTGTTGAGAGTGCGATGTCACTTCATACACTCGCCGAGGCTACCTTTGATCAGTACATGGAATCAACGGGCCAATCTTTCTCATGTTTGACAGTATGCTTCAGAACCACGGACACGAACGAAGTATACTCTCTTGTTTTTGACAGAGGGACGTGCAAAGTCTATGAAGAATGTGCGGAACCCGATGTTGCCATTTCTGGAAAGACTGAAGCATTAAGGGATGTGCTTGATGTAGATTCAAAGACATCTCCAACTGACGTACTGGGTACCACCTTTACAGTTCATGGCTCGAATGCATTGGAGATTGTTGAGGGTCTGGGGTTGTTGTGTTTTCCTTCTCTCCTTCAGCTCGCGAGGTCAGGAGTTGACCCCTCTTCGCTATCATCCGAAGATGCAGACTCTGTCTTCATGGTTGCCACTACTAACCTTGTCACTAAAATGGTTCACCGTTGGGTTAGGCTGCAGATGGAGAATGAAGAATAGAAACAGAACTTATACGCCGTGGTAAGGAAAGATTTCTTATATTTTGCCGTGGAAAGAAGATAGGTCAGCTTGAGTCTGTACCCCAGTCATATGGTCACCCCTCAGAGGGTAGGGAGGTTTAGAGGCTACGGAAACCTGTGGTACTATGGAGGTGGTGGCCTGTTCGGTCACTTGACAACACCCCAGAAGTGCAGCGTGATTCAAGGATACCAACCATAGTCGCTCTTTCCCCAAGATGTCTTGGGACTACTTGCCTCTCTGACAACCTGCTCACGTTGTTTACTCCAATCCTAGTTTCAATCCACCATACGAAGAACAGCATCTCCTTCAAGCTGTTGAAGGAGCGCAATAGATAGCGCGCTTTGAGCTTGTATCTCTCATCATCATTCCTACTCCTATCTTAAGCAGGCTTGAGATACCACATTGAATGAGCCTCATAGAGGAAGAATGCAATGGAAACCAAACAGACAAAGATGAAAAGAAAGTCTTTACCTTCAAGTGGATTTGATGTAAAGAAGAGGAGATAGGGAATTAGTATACTTGTGAGCAAAGTAGCCTGAAATACAAAGCGCGGGATGAAGTGTCTTCCAATTCTAACAAAGAGCGTGAGTGAACCCACACGAACGTTCTTCTTCACAGAATAGTCTCCATAGGCATCCTTCTGAACCAGGTCTGCCTCTATGAGTTTGCTAAGATGGTGGAGAACCAGACTTGGACTTGAAAATCCCAAAGTGTGTTGGATGTCACGAAGCCTGATGGACTCTTGGGTAAGTAGAAGAGCATAGACCTTCATGGTCTTGCCCTTAAGGAGCTCCTCAAATCGTTCGGTATCGAAACTGTCGTTCATTACAGCTTGTCACATCCAATGGGTGATTCATATTGAGGACTTCTGATTATAAAACAGGTCAGATTGAATTCAGTCATTGTATGGCAACTCCTTCTTGACTAGTTGTTATACAACACCCTTCCTTGATGCAACCAAAACTACTAATCCAGCAACAAGTGCTACAAATGCAGGGAATACGAGAATTGCAATTCCTACTCCAATCTGATGCTCTGGTGTTGGTTCAGTATCAGTTGGTTCTTCGGTCTTCTCCGGAATCTCTTCGTCAAGATGTAATGTGACTGAGTCCGTACCCATCACTACTCCCTCATAGTCAGATACTTCGATGATATAATTGACTTGCCAGATGTTGTCAACCTGAGTGAAATTCACTCCAATGTATAGATTCTCAGGACCACAGAGAAAGCTCGAGCCATCAGCAAAGTGAATAGATAGGTCCACGAACTCTATCACAAATCCAGCCATGCTGATATCACTTCGATTTTCAATTGGAAGATGACCACCATGGTGTGAGCCATACCTATCATTAGGAGTCCAAGCAAGAGTGTCATCACCAGGTCCAGATGCAGAACCAGGAGTCCTGTTGGTCCATTCATCATAGAGCTTATCCTCACCCAGGTATGCAAAAGCATAGTGTCGTTCTTCCACGTAACTGAGACCTCTAACACTACTCTTATTGAAACCATTTTGGACTTGAAGACAATCACTGTAGAAACCAGGGAAATAATCCCAACTTCTGTTTACAAAACCAAATTCCAGATTTCCTATGACTTGTGTGCCTGATGGCCCTCCATCGATTATGAGAGTCAATGAGGCTGTTGGCAAATCAGCACTATGTGCATCTAACGGAACTTCCGGTTCAACCCAAGGATCATCAGGAAACTGAAGAGATGCTATAAGAACAGCAGTCGCAATGATCGCTGCTGTGAGTATCGCAAGGAGTAAGATTCTTCGCATTCCTTTTCGGTACGTTTCCATTATTCTTCCTCATTCATGCCAATACGAAATTCATTATTGAATCTACACATTGAAAGTTGTATTCTACTCTTAGAAATAGCTATTCACTTCGTAGAATATCAAAGAAAAATAACTCTGCAAGCTCCTTCAGTTGTTCCCCAGTCGGATACCTCCCTTTCATACGGCCGTACATCATTCCCCAATCCCCCTTGCGCACGGTGCCTTCATTCGGTCGCACTCCAACCTATAGGCCGTGGTAAGGAAAGATTTCCTCTTTGATTCTTCGTATGACTCTGTCAAGGTCAAGGGCAATTGTCTCTCTTGGCAGATATGCTTGGATCACCTCGGTATCATCTCTCATGTTTTCAAGGTCGGTTGAGTATCCCATTGAATCGCTGAGTTCGCGGAACGATTCAGGCAGCTTCTCTGGAACCTTCTTGTTGAGAATGATAGCAAGAAAGAGTGTCCAGAGGCGAGCTACGTTGACAGGATGATAACCTCCACCTCCAAGTGCCAGCCATCCTGATTT
>JAUVHR010000193.1 GCA_030593165.1 Candidatus Thorarchaeota archaeon | reverse complement strand
ATGTGGAACACTGGTTCTCTGACTGGCTCCTGATTTGACCTTGAGTGCAGTCATGGTCAGCTGGTCTAATTTACCATCGTCAATTCGTACTTTGTTCTTACCTGTCAACAACTCGTCTTCATGCTGTTCAATTATTCCAAGAAATGCACGTATCACTCTAGTGTCTCTTCCAAGGGTCTGTCTAAGCCTCTGCTTAGTCCTCTCAGTCATGGCCTCCCAATTGATAGGAACCTTAACTGCGACTGTTACACCCTTGGACCGAGCCATTGCCATTCGCCTTTCCTATTTAAATCTCTGACCCGTTTCGGTCAGTTGAGTTCACTCCCCTTCTTGTCTCGAAGGGAACTTTTGAACTCGTACATTATCTAGAACCATGGTCATTGACGCAAACATTAATGTCCAAGTGCCAGAATTACATGCTTAGGCTGAAAGGGAACTAGTTGAGAGATGAAGTCTATGTCTAAGAAGGGTTCAAGCAAGAAGAAGGAGCGGCCAAAAACAGGACCAGAAGCACCACACAATCTAGAGGCCAACGCACGAAAGTATTTCCAAGATGGGGAAAAATTCCAAAAGAAACGCCAACAGAGAAGCATGGCTAAATGTTATGAAAAAGCATTGGAGCTGGGTAGGGCTAGCGAAACTCCTGATGGACTGGCAATTGCAGCTGAAGCGGCGCTCTATCTGGGCCACCGTGCAAAAACCCGTCAAGCCTGGGGGCAAGCCCTCGAGTTGTACAGAGAATCTTTGGATCTAGGACGAAGATCAGGGACCGCAGCAGGTTTCTACGCTGCTGCAAGAGCAGCATGGAATGTAGGTAATACCCTGGAAGAAGCTGGAATGGAAGGACTCGAATCTGCTTTTCGTGATGCGATTGATATGGGTAGGGAGTCCAAATTGCCTGAGGCACTAGAGGTCGCTGCAAAGGCTGCATTCAATCTAGCAGTAAACCTGTACCCTGACGACGAGTCTGTTAGCTCTGAAATTACTGAAAGAATAGCAGAAGTTTGGCGTGAAGCCATCGAACTAGGTAAAGCTTCCGGGACTACAGATGGTGCTGAAGTTGCCAGGAAAGCTGAGGGCTACTTGGCAGAACTTCTAGAAAGTAAATAATGAGATGAGTCCCTTAAAGCGCCATGATGGGAACCTATCTGACCCGCAGACTGTAATCTTCATTCTTGCAGGTGCTGGTTTAGTGGCTGTTCTGGTCATTGTTCTTAAGCGGAAATCTAGGTGATATAGCACAATGTGAAAAGAAGAGAGTGAGAGGGACTGACCCTCTCGTTGAAGTTTACTAGGATTATCTCTGCTTCTCTTGTTTGTAAACACACCTACCATTCCAGTCCTAGGGGTTTTGCAAAACCCTCCATATCAAGAAATCCATGGCCTGAAACATTGAATCCAATGACTCCCTCTTTTCCCTTCTGCTTGAACTCGAGTGCTTTGTCAATAGCAGCACACACTGCATAAGAGCTCTCTGAAGCTGGAATGAATCCTTCCGCCTGCATGAAACGACGCGCCTGTGTGAACACATACACTTCATCTGCGGGATACGCTACAGCGTCAAGTAGTCCATGATGCCGAAGCGCACTCATCTTTGGTGCAGCACCAGCATATCGAATTCCCTCAGCCCAAATCCCAGGAAGGTCCGAATCGTGACCAATTGAGTACATCTTCAGGAGTGGAGTCATGCCTGCATGATCACCATGGTCATACTTGTACTTACCTTCGACGAGGTTTGGAGCAGCCTGACTCTGAGAAGCTAGAAATGAGCACTCCCGTTTTCCTTGTAGGACCTGTCCAGCAAAGGGGAGCATGAAACCCCCAAAGTTACTGCCACCTCCGAAACAACCAATCAAAAGAGTTGGTTCGTCCTCAGCAAGCTTGAACTGTTCCATGGTCTCTAGTCCAATGACTGTCTGGTGCAGAAGGACATGATTGAGAACACTGCCTAAACAATAGATTGTACCCTCTCGATTTAGTGCATCCTCAATGCCCTCACTGATAGCTATCCCTAGACTACCTGAGTGTTCAGGATCCTGCTCGAGTATTTTTCGTCCAAATTCTGTTTCCTTACTTGGCGAGGGAAACACATCAGCTCCGTATAAGTTCATCATTGTTCTCCGACCTGGTTTCCAACGATATGCTGAACGCACCCAAAAGACACGACACTTCAAATTGTTGAGAGCAGCGGCATATGACAGTGCAGAACCCCACTGACCTGCTCCTGTTTCGGTAGTCACCTCTGAATATCCTTCCTTCTGAGCATAATATGTCTGAGCTAAAGCAGTATTCACCTTGTGACTCCCTGTTGGACTCAAATCTTCTCTTTTATAATACAAACGAATGGTTGATGGTAGGTCAAGCGCCTTCTCTAGTCGAAGTGCTCTAACCAATGGTCTAGGTCGTCCTGCTTGAATGTAGAGCTCACGAATGCCCTCAGGGATGTCTATCCATCGGTCGGTTGATGTTTCCTGTTGAAGACAGCTCTTCAGTAGGAACCTAGGAAGCATCTCCAGTCGGGACTCCCCTTCATCCGGGTCCTTGGGTGGGGGCAGTGGTTCGGGTAGATCCGCGACAATGTTGTACCATCTGTGAGGCATCTCATCTACGGTCAGATTGAACTGGTTAGACTTTGTTGTCATCTCTCTCTTTCTCCATGCAAATCCTCTTGGAACGTGTTTCAAAGGATATTTCTTAAGAATTGCCTAACTAACTAATCAGTCTATTGGGAAAAGTGATATTTCTTAATTTCAGAAGGTGCTACTCGTTTCCACTTGCTATAACAATCTTCTAAAACTCCAATAGTGCACTATGAATCTACGCTTACGAACGTTTCTGTCCCATCTCCCACGTCTTCACTATTGTTTCTGACGGTGTTCCCAGCACCTGAATGCTGTCGAAGTCCGATTCACCTACTCCACGCTGAGGATTGATAGAGACCTCAATGCAGCACTGAACCTGGTCGCCGTCAGTTTGCCGGAGACCCTAAACGCCTGTGGAGCGGACGTAAGACCTTACGAGTCCTTTGGACTTACAAGGCAGACCTCAGAGAAGCAGGAACCGAACATCAGTCCAAGACTATAATGTCCAAGATTGTCTAGGTTTCGGGGAACGGTGGTAGTACTTCCCTTCGGTCGTCAAGAACTCGCGCGACAGTTCAACAGAGAATCCAATCGATTTTATGTACGTTCGAGTATTGCATTAATATTGTTCATCCCGTATGCTGTTCTTAGAACCCAACCATGCTCAGCCATAATATTCATGGCCAATAAAACCTCTTTAGTTCCTCCCTGAAGGGCAACATATCGGGGCTCAGTTAGTTCCGAGGGGCTCACCTTTCCTTTCACTATATCTTTTGCTGAATATACTACTTCCATTTTAACCATACATCCATTGTTCCACTTATTGAGTAATTTGCTGAAACGTGTTATTTTGGTGGAGCTTCTTCATGTATTTTTCGGAAAACAAACCAGAAATAAAATCGAGAGGAGGACTCCAACACTCACATCTTATGAGCTTGATAAACCATACATCTGGTCTGGCCTTAGAATGTCTGGGAAGCGTTCACGAAGTGCATGACGCGCCATATCACAGAGATGGCAAGCATCAGCAAAGCTCTTTCCAAGAGCAAGGTCATATCGCCTAACTAATTCAGTGGGACCACCCTTGACCAAGGGTCCGATGACTGGGTTCGCATCAGCGTCAAAGGTTCTGCAGAGCTCGATCAGGGGAGTGTCAAAAAGGCTGCCCAGAGATATTCCTTGGCAAATATGCAGGTTGCCAAGATAATCGATGTGAACTCGCTTCGGGTTGCAGAGGTCCTCGTGGGGGCATTTTGTGAACTCATGCCAAGGGTGTTGTAGAGTCCTTGAAACTAGATCTCTCGCAGCTCGGCCGCGGTACATGACTGCTGACTCACCTCGGGCGAGCTGTCCATAAGCAGCCTCTGATTCAGTCGACTCTGGCTGAGCGATGTTGATAGTGCCAGCAGGGATGTCCAGCTTCTCCGCAGCCGCAAGAGCGTTTCGGGCTTGTTGGCTCAATTCCTCGTTCGAGTGATAAAGGTCAGTACTTACCGAGAGGTCGTGGATGATGCCTGAGACCGGTGTCAGCCACTCAATTGCATCCTCTTCACTGGTTGCCCAGTATGGATTCGACACGATTCCCACCTTAAATCCCATGCCTGCGGCCTCCTGAATACCTCTTAACATGATGGGATAGTAGAGGAATGGTTCCCCGCCCTCGAAGTAAATGTTCTTGACTGAGCCCAATGCTTTTGCCTCCTGTAGGATATGTCTGATGTGACGCAGAGTCATTGTGCCTTTCTGCAAGGGGCTACCCCAGACAAAGCAGTGATCGCACTCAAGATTGCACTCGTATGTTAATAGAAGATGAAGACCTGTTAGTTCCAAACTGATATCTCCTCTAGCTGAATAAAAAAGGATACTTATTAAAGAATACGAGCAAAGTTAAGTATGGAATCCTACTCAAGCGCACATGGATCGTGACAATTGATGATTCAAATAGAGACCTTAGAATCAATGATGACCACAACAAGGCCCAATATGATTAGGTTAAAACCGAGATACATTGTATTATGAGTAATCTTCTGGATTACGGAGTTCATAATGAGCAAGTTCAAAATAACCCCAGGAAGACCGCTTCTTCCCTCGTAAACTTTCAATTTCCTTTATTCCTATCTCTGCTAGTTCACGCATCTTTGGGTCTTTATCATCTCGTACAGCGATTAGTGCCTTTAGAGCCTTCTTTCCCCCATACAGTCGTAGTCCCTGCGCTGCATTGTAGCGAACATTGTCTACATCATCTGACAATTTAATAATGAACTTGTTTACAACCTGCGCCTTAACTTTGGATGACTCACTGAGCCCTTTCGCCAGTTTGATTAACCCACATGTAGCATTCAACCTAAACTCCATTGCAGGATCATCCATTACTTCGAGTAATGTTTTCGCAACTCGTGGGTCACCGATATCTCCCAATCCATAGACTGCATTGAATCGGACTGGAAAGTATTCATCTATCTTCATTGCTTTTGTTAAAGCTCGGATGATTTTCGGTATGAATGCATCTGCTTTTTTACTTGGCATCAACTCTTGTCCTAGCGCCCAGACTGCGTTCTGCCTTACAGCCCGATGTTTATCTCTAATAGCCTTCAACAGTAATTTCGCTGCTTGAATAGACAAAGAGGACCGACGGCGACGACGACCGAGAGCCTCAGCTGCACCCATTCGGACACGGTAGTCCTTATTGCCAAGAGCAGCCAATATTTCCGGGAGAGCGCCATGTCCGAGATATCCTAAGGCTTTTGCTGCTTTCTGTCTAATACTATAATGGTGATTCCCTAAGGCCTCTATCAAAAGAGTGGTCGCTGCGGGAAGCCCAATCTCCCCCATCGACTTGACTGCACGCTCTCGAGCAAGAGTATCACCAGTAGAGAAATCAGTTAGTAACTTGTCTAGTTCAAGCAGGCCAGATATGATCTCAGAGGTTTTCTTATCGACGTTCTGTATGTCAACTGCTTCCAACCAAGGTTTGATGGTCTTGATGTGCTCATGAGATATTGGAACCTTAGTGAAAAGCCTGAGACAGGCTTCGAGTTCACTCTTCCGTAGCTTCTCAATTTTCGTTCTCTTCAGAACTGAAATCAGTGTATCTGCAACTGGAACGTCAAAGGTCACAAGACGTGTGATAGTGTCAAATACTGCATAATGTGAGTATCGATTCTTTTCGCTTATGTATGTCTTTATGAGAAAAGTGACCACTTTGGGCACTCTCAAACTTCCCAGTGCTCTTATTGCCTCTCTTCTGTAGTCACTATGTTCATCATCACTATAGATTTTCTGAATTGATTCAAATATCCTCGGGTCACTAAAAGTGACATCAGCCTCACCAATTGGTACAAGAATACTTTCACGGAGATACTTGTTGTCATCATTCAACGCTCTGAGTATGGCATCTACAGCAGCATCCCCCATCGCGACCAGCTTCTCCCATTCTTGTTTCGCAAATAGGTACATGGTAGTTTCTTCAGGACTGGATGGCTGCCAACCGACTAGAGCTAATGCCTCAGCTGCATCACTACGGATCCATTTGTCTCTGGCATGAAGCGTACGAACAAGAGGTTCTACTGTGCGTTTGTCCTTCAGCTTACCTAGGGCTTGGACCGCCTTTCGCTGGACCTCAGGGACCTCATCCTCAAGACTTCTGATTATACCATCAATTGCTTCCATGGCACCAAGATCTCCCAACGCCCTAACAATGTGCCCACGAACTGACGGACGCTCATCATCTATGGCTTGATTCAATATCTTGATGGCCTTGTTTCCTCCGATGTCCTCGATTACCTTCATTGCAACAATGCTGATTATCTCGTTTTCAACATGGAGTGCAGGTATTAGTGAGCCCAACACAGGTTCACCAATTTCGACAAGTGCAAGTGATATTGAAGTACGAAGATAATCCTCGCT
>JAUVHR010000216.1 GCA_030593165.1 Candidatus Thorarchaeota archaeon | reverse complement strand
GTCATTAACGACAATATCAAAGAGAACACCCTCAATACTACCCTCCAGAGCATCTTTCGCTAGAAGGTCTGCCGTTACAGTTGTCGATGCGAAGAATGTTGTCGCAAGGAGAACGCCTATCGTCAAGGCGACGAAGAGCTTGTAGCTTCTGATAACTCGTTTGAGGGCATATGTGAACATGGTTAGCATCAAATCCATTTCGTGGTGAACATCAAAGCCAAGTTTGGTAAACGTCAAATGCCAAACGTTTGACGTTTCCTTATAAGTCCTTATAAATCAGCTGTAGTATTCATATATCAACTTGATACTGATTAACTTGACGAAATGTGGGTTTTCTTTCGCTGATGAACAATGTATGCTATTCCGATTACGACAGCCATGAGAGATAGGGCGGATCCCACAACGATCGGCATTGTAACAGACTCGTCAAATGGGTTCGCATAGAGCAATGTCAAATCTACAGTTCTGCGATGGCTAGTTGCACTATTGTTGACCATATCGAAAGCTTGGATTTGGAGAGAGTATGTATAGTTCACCGGCAACCCCAAAACGGACGACACGAAATAAGTTCCATTATCAGTCATCGGGATTGATGTGTGAGGGTAGTATGATCTAGAAATTATCAATGAAACGTTGCGAACACCACTCTCATCTATGACCCTGGCCCAGACATCAAAGTCGTCACCATCGTACGCGGACTCACTGATATCCCATTCCTCTATTGTGGGTCGGAGTGTGTCATTTTGCATAATGGCTCTTTCGAAGTGATTAGACTCTGGTAGATTATGATACTCCGGTACCTGGATAGATGCGAGAACGACAGCGAAGAATACAAGGAAAACAACAAGGAGTGGGGCCAATCGTTTCATGTGAATCATGATAATTGCGAATGAATGCCCTATTTAGGTAACCATGCGTGCAACGGTGGGTTGCGCTGCATAATAATGATCGACGGTTAACCCCATTATGAAATGCTAGGAAGAGTGAACACTATCTGCAGGACTACGGGCAATAGAGCTGCGCTGATAACCTTTTGAATTGCGCCGGTGGTAACGGGAAAATCAGCACTTCCAGTTTGGCCAATAAGAATTGTGTTGCCCTCATTGTTAAATGCAATTTTGGTTGCGTCTTCTGTTCCGGTACCGCCAAAGCAGGTTGTATACTTCGACTCAGCAGCTGGAACGAATGATGCTGTATTGTCAGCAACTGCAGTTATAGAAACAACTCCAATTCCCGAGAGTGTAAGCAAGAATATGATAGTAGTCAATATGATGGCTCTTAATTGTCGGGACATTTTCTGTATCTCCAACTCCCCGAACTGAGATATGACCTGAGCTTTAGTTCATGAATTAAAAAGAAGCAGTCCTACGCAATGATGTCAAAGGGAAATCAGAAGGATTACTCTACGGAATCATTCTGAACACTCTTCTTCAGGTGGCCGTGGACTTCAGTATAGTAGCATCTGAACTTCCGGAGAACGTATTCGTCGAAAAGCCTATACCGAATGAGGGGCAAGTAGTCGCAGGAGAGAATATGGATGAAATCAGGCAAATGCCCCAAATGCGGGAGTACTAGAATCAACGAACCTCTGAATATTCCCCAGGGTATCTACGTGAAGGTGTTTCGACTAGCTGGGTGTGTTTACTATGTCTGCAGAGATTGCGGATACGTTGAACGGTATTTGAATGAACACGGTTTCAAGCTATTGGAAAAGCACGGCCGCCTGATGTCTACAGAACCAAGAATGTGTTCTACTTGTGGCGCCGAGGTGCAACCCGGCGCAAAGCGATGTCCGAGTTGTGAGAGTGTCATCAGCGATTCCAGCTAAGTACTCCACAGTATCACTCTGAATCTCAACCTCCTTCTGGGTCTGTCTCTTCACTATAATGCAGGTCCATTATCACAACTCTGTTAATGACAGAAATGCTCATTGAACAAATCTGTAAATATCCTACAGGTGGTGAGCGGGAAAAGGTGGGCGCAGGGATCTGCGAGTAACGCGACGCGGCCGCGCCAATCGGCCCGACGGAGTTTAACTCCACCGGTCCAGTCTTACCAACGGAGGGATTCTCCGTCAGTCCTAATGTTTATCGCATCGCGTTCCAAATCGCCTTTTTTAAGGCTATTGCGAGACTATCAACCGCACGCCATAGTTGCTTAGTCGACCCACACGATCGAAGTTCCTGCACCCTTAGTTGTACCTAACCTATTCTTCGGCTTTAACCTTTCGGTCCAAGTCAATTCGAACACTCCCTGCGCGCGGCGCATGCTTTTTTGCGTAGGTGTTGTTAGGATATATTAACATATACTAGTATCTATATAAGGTATACTATGAGGGTATTCTGAACGCACGCTCCAGTTGCCGGGGCGATTGCGTGTTCTGCTAGGAACAGGATGACCTCAAGTCAGGTCAATCGTCCCGATTTTGATTCAGCAGATGACATTTGCGACCTGCAAATCGAGCCAAAGTTTGTGAACGCATCTATTTCCAACTGACTCGTTCGCAGTCCCACTCTCTCAAAGACCTGCATAACTCACCGGCATGATGCACATTATGACGGAGCAAATAGAGAAGCTTTTCAAATACGGACTCAAACCAGTGAAAACCATCTTGTTCCATTAGACTATGTTGATCATAGGAGAGAATGCATTCACTCAGTGAAGATTTCATGTCATCCAAGTAAGAGGTTACGAGGTCTTTTGTGATGAGAGGTAGTATCTCCGTTTCTATATCCTTCACTTCATCCCAATCGAATCCTGCACGCCCGCCCCATTTCATCACATCAGGATCGTTTCCCAAATAGAATTCAACGGTTTCAACGATATGATAGGCTGTTAGCGAGAAGTGCCAGCCGTTGGACTCTTTATGCCAGAGGTTGTCTGGGATGCACCTGATTGCATCTCTTACCATTTCAAAGCTCCGCTCAAACTGCCTTATGGCAGCCGAAGCGACACTCTTCTGTTCTTTGTTCATATTGACCAATGTAGAAGAAGGTTGATGATGGTGTTATATCTTTCCGATGGTCAACTCCTTTCTCACAGACACTTCTCGAAGAGGACAAGCCTGATTTCGTGATCACGTTCATTGAGCCACTTGACCTTGGCATATAGATTCTCGAATTCAGGTTGGTGGACGCACATAAGCGCTGACATACTCAGACTCTTTGCCATATCCAGATGCACAGATAAAGCAGATAGAAAAGCTTCAGCGTTGGCAGCATATATTGTGCAGCACCATTCCGTTCCAACGGCAGTGTCATGTTTGAAGCCAAGAGACAGAGAAACCGGTTGACCATTACGCCGTCCAATCCAGTATTTTGCAAACTCGCCAATCTTCTGAATTCCACGTTCCGTGGCATCAAAGGCATACCAGTGATGAACTATGATTCCTCTTGGCAGCAGAGATGGTTCAGAACTGAGAACTTCCATGACTTGCCCTGTTGTTGATTCCTCAACTTGGATGGATGTGTCCGACCACTTGATCCTCCGTAGTGCCTCTTTCCAGAATGTGTTCAACTGAAACAGTTGTTCCATTCCTAATCTCTCGGCGATTCTCATCGGGGCTTCATTGATGGTTGCTGTCGTCAAGCGGAGTCGCTTTACGCCCATCTCTCTTGACGCCTGCACGAGGTGTTCGGTCATAAGCCATCCGAGTCCTTTCCGCCTATGATCGGGGTGGACTCTGAGACCCTCCATCCAACCCGTCTTGCCGCTTTCAATCAGTTTCACTCCTGCAAAGGCAATTGTCCGTCCTTCACTTTCAATCACGAATAGATGACTCTGAGGATTTGATGTCCATTCATCAAGAGCATACTGAAGATGATCGTGCCCACTCCACGTCTTCCGGGCTATTTCCAAGATGGGCTCCTTATCGCGTTCCTCGAATCTTCTGACAACATGGGGCATGACCGAACTACATCGCATCTCAAGTATTAGGCTTTGCTAAGAACGCGAGTCGCACCAATGCTCTTATACAAGTGTGAGGAGTGCAGAAACGGTTTGTGCCATGGATGACCCTAATGCGCCCAAGATAACCATCGACTATGTGTACCGGTGGTCTGACGACCTTGAAGAGATGCGCAGGTTCTACACCGAACTTATTGGGCTCCAAGAGATCAGCAACTCGGTTGAAGAAGAGCATGGTTATGTCGCATACAAGTGTGTAGGCTTCACCCTTTACATCCTGAGAGGCAAAGAGGTAAGACCAGAGATGGCAGGTTGGGCCAAGCAGATAGGTCGGGAAGGAGGGACAATAGAGAGGACATCCTACACAATCAGAGTGCCCGAGTCTGCATTTCGTGACACAGTGATCCGGCTTAGAGAGGCAGGTGTCAAGTCACTTCATGAGATGCCAAAGTGGTTTCATAATGAGTACTGGTCCTACATTGTTCAAGATCCGATGGGAGCTACGATTGAGGTCTACATGAAACCATCCGAGAAACTGGAAGAAAAAGAATGGATGGATTAGAGAATAATTCAGGAGAGTAAGGCTTCTTGTTTCTTACTCATCCTCACTTCGCACCCTCTTAGTTTGAGGTCTCGTATCCATTGACTTATGTTTTCACTAAATGGCTCGAATTTATTCTTTGTTAGCTTGAGACCTTCTAAATCATCCAATTGGCAAATGCTCTCAGGAAGTGATGTCAATTCATTATGTTCAAGGGAAAGCTTCTTCAATTTCCCAAGATTTCCAATGCTGTTCGGAAGAGCAACTAGTGAATTATGACCAAACGATAAATACTCTACATTGCTCATATCCCCTATACTTGAAGGGATTTCGGTTATTTTATTTCTATGAGCATATAATCGAGTTACTCCTTTCATATTTCCAATAGAATCTGGTAAGGTTGCAAGATGGTTGATGCTCAGTGCTAAATCCCACAGGTTGGTCAGCTTTCCTATACTTTCATTCCGACCCCGGGCCCGACAAATCCCTGCCAATATTTCATTGACCCTCAAAACTCAACACCTCTGTTATGCAGATTAGAGCTCTTCCACTATGGGGATATGGATAGTCAGACTTCACGCCCTGCATTCACTCAACATTACGCTATGACCAAGGAGTCGAAGAAGGTCACATACCGTGAAATCATTCTTTGTCGGCTGTGAGTATATGAAAAAGGAGTAGTCGAAATGCGAAGAGCAACGTCAATAGCCGTAATCACTATTATCATCATAAGCGCGGCAGCTGCTGGACTGATTTGATTATACATTAATGAGAATCCTCCAAACGGTCCTGATGACCCATTGGACAAAAAGGAAAGGAAAGGCTTTTATTTGTGGGAGTGGTTGAGGGAATGGGTATATATATGGGTACGTCGGAACTAGACGAAAGAGGCAGGGTGACTATCCCAAAAGAAATCAGAGATAAGGCGGGGTTGAAATCAGGTGATAAATTGCGCTTAACGGTGCTGAAAGACAAAGTCACCATCGAAAAGGCTGTTAATCTGGAGAAATTTGTTGAAGAGCTTCGAGGATGTATAACAGTCAAAGGTGACATAGATCCACTCAGGCTCAAGGAGATATGGAGAACGGTTGAATGATTCTCATTGACTCCAATATCTGGGCATATTACTTCGATACAACTTTGGAAGAACATAAGAAAGTGATTAAACCTGTTGAAACTGCTTTGAAAAAGGAACAGGCAGTGATCAATGCAACAGTTGTCTTAGAAACACTTCATTACTTGGTTAAGAGATTAGGTCCTTTAGCTGGAGGAAACAAGGGTCGTGTATTCTCAACTTATGGGATTCCCATATTCCCTCTCGATATCAATGTACTTGAAATAGCACACCAAAAACTCTGCGAGTTTACACATCTTGGTATTGGAGGAAGGGATGCTTCAATCCTAGCTACAATGGAAATTGAAAATATCGGACATATTATGACTCATGATCAAGCATTCAAAAAGATACCAGACATTAAAGTAATTGATCCAATTTAACAGACTAGTCTATCCCTCCAGATTGGATTCAAATTGAAAGGACCTAGAAAGCTGTCAGCATCACAATTCCTTATGGCCAAT
>JAUVHR010000153.1 GCA_030593165.1 Candidatus Thorarchaeota archaeon | reverse complement strand
GTCGAATCCCCTCCAGCCAGAATCGCTACGGTCAGCTGTTCTTCTTTCATGAGTTTCTCTTCTCGCTGAGTCTTAAGTCGTGGGTTTCCCTCTCACTCGTGTGCTGAGAGGTACTCGCTAATCATGGCCGCAATCTGGCCGTCTGTGTAATGTTGTGAAGTCATGGCTCCAGAAGTACAGGTTGCCGTGCATGTCCCACAACCCTTGCAGAGCACAGGGTTCACGTATGCCTTTTCGCGTTCATTGATGACTATTGCATTGTAAGGACATACTGAAACACAGACCTGACAACCGGCGCATAAATCCTCATCGACAACTGAGTAGTAGGGCTCCACCGAGATCTTTCCCTTTCCCATGAGCGCCATTGCCCCAGAAGCCGCAGCTTTTGCCTGAGCAACAGTATCTGGAATATCCTTGGGGCCTTGAGCCATGCCCGCGACAAATATACCAGCACTGAACGAGTCCACAGGCCTGAGCTTGGGGTGCGCCTCCATAAGGAAGCCATCTGGAGAAAGACTGAGATTCAGTACTTTGGCGACCTTCTCTCCATCGACGGCCGCAACCACACCGGTTGAGAGAACTACAAGGTCAATATCCTTCAACTCGATTGGCTTGCTAAGGAGTGTGTCTTCGCCCCGTACAATCAGGTTTTGAGTTTCATCATCCTGTAGAATCTCTCCAACTCGTCCTCGAATGAATGAGACTCCTGCAGTTGCAGTGTCCTCGTAGAACTCTTCGTAGCCCTTGCCGACCGTCCTCAGGTCAATGTAGAATATGTATATCTCCGCGGCAATCTTGTCCCTGAGCATACGTGCCTGCTTGATGGCAGTCATGCAACAAATGCGACTGCAGTATCGATTCGTCAGTTCGTCACGGCTGCCAACACACTGAACGTAGACGATTCTATGAGCCTTCTTCAGGTCGGAGGGTCGAACTACTTGTCCCTGAGTCGGGCCTGCAGAGCTGAGCATGCGTTCAACTTCCATCAGGTTGACAACGTTCGAAAACACACCATACCCATATTCCTGCTTTTTGGCCGCATCAAAGACCTCGTAGCCAGTTGCAACGATGATTGTCCCTACTTCTATCTCGAAGAGCCGTTCGGCATCCTCGTAGTTAACGGCCCCGGCCTCACAGGCTACTTTGCACTTCCCACACCTGACAGCACCGATTCCAAGACAATTATCCATGTCTAGAAAGAAGGCAGACGGCACTGCCTGTGCGAAAGGAATGTAGATTGCTTTCCTGTAGCTGAGCTGGGCATCATATACTGAGGGTATATCTACAGGGCAGACATCGGAACAATCCCCACATGATGTACAAGTCTCTAAGTCAACATAACGAGGCTTCTGCCTGACTGTAACAGTGAAGTTCCCAACAAATCCATCTAACTTGTCCACCTCGGCAAGAGTAAGAATGTCGATGTTAGGATGTGATTCTACTTCGGCCATTCTTGGCGTGAGAATGCAACTCGAGCAATCCAGAGTTGGGAAGGTCTTATCAATCCTCGACATGTTTCCGCCTATAGTAGGCTCCTTCTCGATGAGGTATACCTTGAAACCAGCGTTGGATAGGTCTAGGGCAGCAGAGATACCCGCAATGCCCCCGCCAACGATTAGAGTGGACTTCTTGACCTCGACCTCGGTTTCTTCAAGTGGCTCTAAGAGTCGCGCTCTTGCAATCGCCATCTTCACTAGGTCAATGGCCTTGTCAGTGGCAGCCTCTGGGTCGTCCATGTGAATCCAACTAACGTGCTCTCGGATGTTGGCAATCTCCAAGAGGTATGGATTGAATCCTGCCTCTCTCATGGTCTGTCTGAAGGTCGTTTCATGCATCCTTGGAGAACATGAAGCAATAACAACTCTATCCAGCCTGTGCTTCCTGATGCGGTTCCTTATCATTTGTTGACCTGGCTTGGAGCAGACATACTTGTATTCATCAACATGTACAACACCGGGGACAGCCTTCACTTCTTTCATGACACGGCTAATGTCGACAACGCCAGCAATATTAGATCCACAATGACACAGGAATACTCCGACCTTTCTTTCTTCCATCTTATTCTCCTCGAGCATGAAGCTATGAGTGAGCCTGGGCGAGTTTTCGTTTTCAGACACATAATAAAGCGTTGTGGATTGCGAGCTATTTGATGCTCGATGGATGAGTCACACTCTTGGTGTTCAAGATTCGATTGTCGAGTGGTTATGACATGCTATCCAGTGGCCCGGGTCAATCTCTGTGTACACAGGCAGCGTCGTCTTGCACTCTTCAGTGGCCGATTAGCATCGTGGGTATGTAACAGGTGCTGAAATCTCGGACAAAGCTGGACATTTTCTGATGGGGGCTTATATACTCAGGCAAGGATACTGAATACTGAGATTAACTCGACACAATTATGACCTCACAGAGTCGTTCCCAGTGCCGCTCTTGGGAGGACAGCACTCTGGTGTCCAAGTTTGTCCAAGAAAAAATGAACGGTGGAACGTACATCCAGTTGGAAGCTTTCTTTGATCTGGATGTGCCCCAGGAATCCCCCTTAGCATTCGTTTCCTTCCTCTGCGCATCCGCTCCATTGCTATGGTAGGGGTCGATGACATCAGCCCCTTAGTGTATGGATGCGAAGCATCAAAGAACATCCTCTCTGCATCTCCGGTTTCAACAGCCCGTCCTGTGTAGAGAACTGCGATTCTATCAGCTAGCTCAGTGAGTATACCCGCATCTTGGGTTGCGATGACGGCGGACATTCCGAGTTCTTCTCGAGCAATCAGAAGTGCATTGATGACTTGTCTACGTTCTGTCAACTCAAAGACATCCACCGGCTCATCGAAGACAAGCAGTCGTGGTTTCGACAGCAGTGCATCAAGAACCTGTATTTTCCTTAGCTCGCTGGGTTTGAGGAGGCGTGGTAGAATCGGTTTCCCTGCCTTTGCCTGTTCAGCGAGATATTCGAGACCAAGCACATCAATCAGCTTGGAGTGAAAGCTAGGACCATCTCCACCCATGCGGAGTGAGCTTCCGACGTCCTCCTCCTTAATGAAGAACCAAGCAATGTTCTTCCTGCTGTTGGCTTCAGGGATGTACGCGATATCACGTGGATAGGGTTCTTTCGTGAGGTCTACGCGTTGGCCATGCCCGTTGTAGTGACTCTCTCCACTGACAGTCCCTTCCCACTTCTCGATTGGTGGGAATTGAGTTGTTGGTGGGATTCGACAAGACATGGTCTGAGCCTTCTGCATGGATGCCAGTCTGAACAACATAGCCTTCTCAAAGATTCCCAGCATCGCAAGAATAAGACAAGACTTGCCACTATCTCGCTCACCAAGCAAACCAAAGAACTCTCCCATCTGTACTTCGAGCGAGATGTCGCCGAAGCATCTCTTGGGTCCACTATTGAATGGGATGAATGCGCTGAGGTTTTCAACACGGAGAATAGGGTTCGCCATTTTATCGTAACCGTATATTGGATCGTGTGCAGAATTAAAAGGCCCGTTAACCGAGCAAACCCATAATAACAGAAAATACAGTTGACCATTTGCTGTTTCGGGGAGGACTACAAAGTGTACAATGAAACGGACTGGAATGCTCCTTCCTATGATCACTTGGTTTCGGAATGCAGTCCTCGACAATTTTCGATGCTGGTGAGAAACACCAAAACCGTAAAAAGCCGGTCCCCCCGGGATGTTGTATACTACGGAGGCAATCAGGTGTCAGGTAAGGTATGGAGCTACATCAGTGACAAGTTGGAGCGCGAAGGAGCTCTGCATTTCAGTCTCATAGATCCAGATCCATTCAAGGTCACAGCAGAAGTATGTGCTGAGATGGCCACTCTTGCGGAGGAGGCAGGGTCAGATGCCATCATGATTGGTGGCAGCACTGCATTTGGAATAATCGATGAAACTGTAAAGGCGATTACTGCCGCAGTGGAGATTCCAACCATCCTCTTCCCTGGCAATATCACTGGTGTTTCTAAGTACGCAGATGCCATGTTCTTCATGAGTCTGTTCAATAGTACCAACCCCTATTGGATAATCGGTGCTCAGGCTCTAGCCGCAGCAAATGTCAAGCTGAACGAGATTGAGTCAATCTCTATGGCTTACCTTCTGGTTTCGCCTGGAAAGAGTGCCGCTTGGGTTGGAGATGCCAAAGTGTTCCCACGTGATAAGCCAAAACTGCCCCTCGCTTATGCAATGGCCGCAGAGCTCTTCGGTTTCAAACTTGTGTATCTCGAAGCTGGAAGTGGGGCAGAGGGTGGTGGTGTTCCTCCAGAGATGATTTCAACTGTTTCTCAGTACATCGACATTCCTGTCATTGCAGGTGGTGGATTCAATGACGCCTTATCTGTTGTAGCAGCTGTGGAAGCGGGCGCATCGATAGTGGTACAGGGAACCTATCTAGAGAAGCATGTGCGTGAGGACAAGGGCGAAGGTCTGAAGAAGATTGTAGGAGCCCTCAAGAAGTCAGGTTCTAAGAGAGTCTGAGATTCATACATTCAAACTGAGCAACCTTAAATAAAGGGACTTCATGCTTTACTAAAGCCGCCTTAGTGAGGAATCTAACCTTGTCGAGTAAGACTCAGCAGCTGATCGCGATGCTGGAGGACCTTCATCGTGCCTCTCAGGGCAATGTTCAGGCAAGCATGATTGTGTCCACGTCCCAAGGTCTTCCAATCTGCACACATTATCCAGAGGGAGTAAACACTACCCTAGTGCCAGAGGAGGATGTGATTGCAGGGCGATCCATGCAAATCCAAGATGCCACGAGCAAGGTCTTCGAACAGCTCAAGCGTGGCTCTTTTGTTCGCATGCTGGTTGAAGGGGAGTCCGGATACATTATCATCTGCGGTGCAGGTGATGATGCCCTCCTTACAGTACTCACAAACAAGAGAGTGAATCTCGGTTACATGCTGCTCATGATGACTCGAGTCGCACGTCGCATAGAGTCCGTCTTGTAGGATGAAGTTCACTCGTCAAAGGAACATTCTTTTAAACAGACATCCCGTCGCAAACGAGCCATCAAGAGGTGTTGTCATTGCCAGACGAGAAACCAACTGAAACTAAAGAATCCGATGAGAGTGAAGTTGATGAACAGAAAGATGGGTGGACAAAATGGAGGCGTGCTGGAATCGTGGCCCGTGAGGCCTTGGCGATTGCACGGCCTTTGATTAAGCCTGGCACTAAACTCATTGAAATAGCAGATGCAGTCGAAACGCACATCAGGGAGAATTCCTCTGGCACATCTTTTCCTTGCAACATCGCGCTGAACAATCATGCTGCACACTACACTCCATCGTTGAATGATGAAACTGTGATACAAGAGGGTGACCTGGTTACCGTTGACTGTGGAGCACATGTGGACGGCTGCATTTCCGACTCTGCCTTCACAGTGGCGCTTAATCCAGAGCACGAGGAGCTTGTGCAGGCTTCAGTAAAGGCAACTGAATTGGCCGTCAGAATGATGCGCCCTGGAGCCAAGCTCAACACAATCGGCGCATTGATTGAAGACACAATCAAGGATGCTGGCTTTGAACCCATTAGGCAACTGTCCGGACACCAGCTCAACGAGTACGAGCTTCACTCCGAAAAACAAATCCCCTGTGTATCAGGCAAGTCAGAGGTTCTAGTGGAAGAGGGAGAAGTCTATGCCCTTGAGACCTTTGCTAGCACTGGCTCCGGAAACATCACTGATTTACCCAATCCTCTCATTTACCAACTGCTGCCTATCCGTGTTCCAGTTCGGTTCTCCGGAACAAGAGAGTTCCTCGGTATAGCAAGAAAACAGTACGGGGAGTTCCCGTTTGCTGAACGATGGCTGGCGGAGAGAATGCAGCATGCCAAGATGAAGATGGCGATTCGCGAGCTCCAACAGAAGGGCGCACTCGTTGCTCACCACATCCTAGCGGAGGAAAAGGGAATGCTTGTATCACAGCATGAGCACACTGTGATAATCACCGCTAGTGGCCGTGAGAAGACAACCTAGCACGACAACTTGCTTGGTCTTGCTGTCCATAGGTTTATCGTGGTCGGCACTACACTGTTCGCGAATTGATGAAGATATAACCACTCCCCACAATTATTAAAAGCGTCTTTGACCAATCATCCCTATGTGGTCCGGGAGACTGTCTTGAGCCCCTAGAATCCCCCCTCGAATTCTGGCAGATAACATACCCGCACCGCATGTATGGGAGGCGTCTAGTTGGAGAGGATGCGTGAGTCCAAGGGCGGTGAACGGTACAATCATGGAACAACTGACCCGATGAATTGTCCGGAGTGTGGTGGGGTCTCTGTTGTGGAGGACACGACTAGAGGCGAGCAGGTCTGTGGTGGTTGTGGTCTTGTTCTCTCTGACCATCGAATTGATACGGGCGCCGAATGGAGAGCTTTCAGCTCCGAGGAGTCTGACTCAAGAAGCCGCGTGGGTGCCCCTCTGCGTTTGTCAGTTCATGACAAAGGACTCTCAACAGTGATTGATTGGCGGGACCAGGATATTTCTGGTCGCAGACTTAGTCCAACTCGTCGCTCTGAGATTTATCGATTGAGAAAATGGCAGATTCGATCAAGAGTACACAGTTCCATGGACCGCAACCTCGCACAGGCTATGTCCGAGCTTGAGCGGCTGGCATCACAGCTAGGTATTCCCCGGCCGATACGGGAGTTGGCAGCACTCCTTTACAGGAAGTCCCTCTTGTACAAACTGGTTCGTGGTAGATCAATCGAGGCCTTGGTCGCTGCCACACTCTATGCTGCTTGTAGAATTAGATTGAAACCGCGGGCGCTGGATGAAGTTGCGGATGCATCACGTGTGAGCAAGAAGAAACTCGGACAATGCTATCGTTTACTTCTCAGAACCCTCAATGTCAAAGTCCCTCTGAGCAACCCTGTCGACTATGTGGGACGCTTTGCTTCCGAGCTGGACCTATCTAGCAGAGTACAACTACGAACTATAGAGTTACTTCATCGGAGCAGAGATTTCGGTCTAACAATTGGTCGGGACCCTCTTGGCCTCGCTGCTGCAGCAATCTATGTTGCATCCATCATGTTGGACGAACGTAGAACCCAGAGGGCGATTGCTCAAGTCGCCAGAGTTACGGAAGTCACCGTCCGAAATAGGTACAAGGAATTGGTGTTAAAACTCGGCATTACGACGGCTCCCGGAGGTTCCTCACTGAGTGGGAGCAACTAGTGAGAGCGGCAGCTAACCGCTCTCAATCACTAACTCTCTCTATCAGGAAGCTCATAATTACTCGGCCAACTTCCGCAATACTCTCTATGCACTCCATAACTTCTTTTGCATCGGAGTATCAATAAGAAGTTCACCGTATCAATCCTGCGGTCCCGATTTGGACTTCGCTTCTGCAGCTTCCTCCATCCTGCCCTGTTTTGCCAA
>JAUVHR010000007.1 GCA_030593165.1 Candidatus Thorarchaeota archaeon | reverse complement strand
AAAACCACTGAGCTTGGCCCGATTCCTGAGGTCAGAGCATATCGCCCCAGCGACAGAAAACACGTTACTGCTGGTGGGAGATATATGCGGATCAACAATCGGATTTTCATTTATGGATGGATGCCTATCAGTAATGTGGCCTATGTTATCAAGCATGAGATGCTTCACTTCATTCTCAATACATTTGTTGGTGGATGGGCATCACATGGTCTCGATAATATCGCTGAGTTTGGGGACGTTCTATAGAGGAAATAAAAATGAACGAAGCGACCTACTCTATTGAAACAAAGGCAGCTATCCGACCTGTCAATAAATGGGTCGGTGGAAAAGGTCAGATTGCTGATCGGCTTTCGGAATTGGCACCGAGAAATTTTGAGATGTATTACGAACCATTCTCAGGCGGAGCAGCTTTCTTTTTCAAGCTTGTACGTGACGGGCGAATCACTGCAGCTTGTCTATCCGATATTAATCCTCAACTCATGATTACACTACATATGGTCCATAGCAAGGTTGAAGAAGTCATCTCCCTTCTAAGGTCACCAATCTTCAAGAACACCGAGGAGAACTATTACATAATTAGATCCTGGGATAGGCATGACAGCTGGAAGGAGTTTCTGAGGACCAATAGCAACTTCCCACTAATCGCAGCTAGATTGATTTTCCTGACCAAGCTCTCATTCAATGGTCTTTGGAGAGAGAACAAGAAAGGTCAGCACAATGCCCCCTATTGCAAGGATGAAACCAAGAACACACTTAATGAGAAAAACCTGAGAGCAGTTTCCAAGGCTCTTGATGGGATCGGAATTGTAAAAGCCAGCCATGAATGGATTGCTGAGCTTTGGGAAGATGAGAATGAAATATGGGCAATGCATAACATGGCACTCTGCCCGACCGACTTTGTCTATTTCGATCCCCCTTATGTTGCTTCCTGGAATGACTATACATCCGAAGGCTGGAATATATCCGACTTGGAAAAAGTTGCTGGCACTCTAGATCTTCTGACTGATCGTGGAACCTATGGTATGGTTTCGATGAAAGATACTCCTGAGGTCAGAGAGCTTTTCAAGGATTACAGGATAATTGCACTAAAGACTCATTGCAGAATCAACTGTGATGCTTCAAAGAGACAGAACGGAATGTCTGAGCTCATAATCATGAACTATGACGAGAACGACGAAATATTGAACCAAAGGAGAGAATGAAGAAATGTTTACTGGAAATTTTATCGCTTTTATCAAGAGCGAAGAAACACTTCGAAAGAATGCAATACTTGAAGCAAAAGAGAAAAAACCTCTGGATAAGAGAATGGAAAAGCTAAAAGAAATCTTCATCAGTTTGGCTGACGAGGATGCTAACACTTGGCTCTGTTTCTCTCTTGCTTCTATGGCTCTGGATCGGATTGACTGGAAGCGAGTAATACGTGCTTTCGAGAATGAAGAGGTTGATGAATAATGAAATCAGATAAGGTATTCAATGGCCTGGTTTATAATTGGCATGGGGAATATGTATTCATAGAGGGAGCTGAACGAGATAGAAGTACTTTGGAGAAAAGAGGCTATCTCACCAGGATCACCATGAGCAAAGGATTTCCTCAGCTCTGGTACAGACACAGTGAAAGAGAAGGAAGACATCCCAAGACCGATGAATATGGTAGGTTGTGAAAACATGATATCCAACGAATCAGACCACCCGAGAACAGGTGACAAGCCCCAGGGAACTGCGGTTTTCTGGAACAAAGAAAATCCCGAACAGATTATGATCATAATCTGGACCGGCTATTCCTCCTCGACTGGGGAATACACAGGAACAAGAGCCCACTTCGGTGTCGATGAATTACGCAAGATTCTCACACTCGAGAGTGTAAGCGTGAAATATCCTTACCAAGATTGGAATGACAGTTTGAAAAATCCTAACTTTTATGTGAGTGATCGAATGAGACGAGCGGTCCGGGCATTCATCGCGAAAGAGAAGGATTCATCTTACTGGCGCGTCAAAACTTTATGGGACTGAAAAATGAATCCTAAATAGCATAATTCAGGTCAATGTCTGTTGAGGACTTATTCCCTCTACTGCTTTACATATTGCTAGGGAAAAATCGTAAGGAATCAATGCTCTTTTTGCAGGGTCTCTAGGATAAGGATCTGTTTTAGATCTATTTCCAGCACCACCAGATGGGTTTGGTGCCCATTTATGAGCTACTCTCCAATCAACAGGTGGTAGTTTGCCCCATAGATGTGTTGGTTTTTTATATCTTGTTCCCCAAGAACACCAATATTGAACCATATCTGGCTTGCCTAATATTTGTCTTAATCGCCCTGCAGGGTTTTCCAATATCCAGTATCGAGGATTTGCTTCTTCGATGATGGAAACCGTATGTTTCACAAGTGTAATTGCTATTCGAGTCTCATTGGTTGGCTCTCCTTCAGCCCAATGTATGTGGTCGGCAGCAATAGAGAAACACCGACAAGGCGGAGATGCCAGGATAATATCTATGTCATCCCCCCCAAAGCTTTCAGCTGTGAGATCTAGGATATCATCTATCCTGGTACATGGGATGTCTTTGAATCTTTCATCATTATCATATCTTATGACTTTGTGCCCTCTATCTAGAAATGCCTCGCTAAATCCTCCAAGTCCGGAGAAAAGATCGATGCATTTCAATTCTTATCTTTCTCCTTTAGATTGCTATGCTCGTTACACGATCCTGAGGGACTGACAGCTGCCCATTCATGGTATTTTTTGCCCTTCTGATTTCTCCAAGTTCCTCTCGCTACAAGTTTACATCTCATCCAATCATGGTCTTCGTGTGAAGTCCGTTGTGAGTTTCCACAGTTCCAGCAACAATCAGCTACATCTTTAACATAGCCATTGAGTTCCAATAGTTTTGCAGATCTACAATTTATGGAATGCTCATCAAAGACATTGACGTATTTGCGGTTAGGAAATTCCCTTATGCTGATGGTCCTTTCATTCTCTTGTTTGCAGTATGCACAGATGAAGGGAATGGTCACCGATATCGAACGGTCAATGCTTTTCTCCACTTTATGTTCGGTCATTGCTCTCATCCTCCAGGTTGGAAGGCTCCTTTGGTATTGCTGGTGCACAGAAGACTTTGTTGTATTCATCAATGGATTTGATCCGCAGGAGGAGACGCCATAGGTCTCTTATTTTATCCGTCATCATTGTTTTTGGTCCTCCTGCCATTCTTTTATCCAAGGTATTTCCATGATTTTTCTATCACTAATGAATTTATGAAGTCGCTCTCTTTTCTCTGGACTGACTCCTTTATACCCAAGGGTGCATTTGCATTCTTTCTCGGATAAACCGCATTCTACACAAATTTCATTCATTCTTCATTCCTCTTCTGGGTTCTCAAGACTACCAGCCCTTCCTCTGGGTTGTCAAGCTCCCCAGCCTCGTATTCATCGTACCGATCTAGCTGCCCACCGTAATCCAGTTCCGTATCGAGTAGCCATTGATAATGCTCGTCACGATCCGAATAGTCCTTCTCACCATGTTCTTCAATCAAGCCATCGAAGTCGGCATCATATTCGGATTCTTGATCTTCCCAGTCTATATCATCTATGGCAGCAATCAGTACTTCGAGGAATTTCTCAAGGGGCTTGGTGATTTTCTCATTATTGATGAGTAGCTCCTCGATGTATTTGGTCTGCTCCTTGTTGAAATCTTTCACCTTGTCTTTTATCTCGGAATCGTAATACGAGTTGATGAAATTCTCAAGTATTGCCTTGAACTCATCAGGATAGAGAGCATGGAATGAGTTGATCTCTACTGCTCCAGGAAGACCGCGAGCTTCCATCCAATCATCCTTGCGTGTTTCATATGCCCCAGACTTTGACACTTTCATTGGGATAGTTGGAAGATTGTACTGTTCTACCTGTGCGGGTGTCAACATGAGATGTGTCAGTTTCACATCGAAACCGTCTCTCTCCAGCATATGGATGACGAACTCCATCTTTCGTGCCATAGCCTTGCTCATGTTGGATCCAACAACGTCACAATCAGCGATGTATCCTATCCGAACTGGCTTGGCAGCTTTCTTGATGCGATTGATGATCTTATAGACCTGAGTGACTGAGGTCTCTCCCTCTCCCGTCACGGTATCGATCTTGTATTTCTTAGCAACTAGCTCCACTAATGCAAGGTCTTTCTCAATCCATATCTCAATATGCACACCCATATGGTTATGCCAGTTCTTGAGACCTTCGAACCAGGACGTGAAAAGCTCCAAGACCTCCGTTTTGTTCAGGTCTTCCTTCCCTCTTTCGATGCGTGTTTCGAAATCCCAGTCAGATCTATAATCTGTCCGTTTTTCATACTTGTTCTTGTTATCCCTGATGAGAATTGGATCCACCATATTCAGGTATCTTGCGTTCGCAAAAGCAGTGATGAGCAGATCCCAATGTGCAGTTGAGTTCTGGTATGTTTCCGAACGATCCCAAATCGAATAGTTCATTCCAGTCAGGATATAATGTATGTCGCGAAGATGAATGTCTTTGATCTTCTGGGAATCAGGTACTCCCACATTTATCCTACGAAGGTGAGGCTTGATGATATTGTCCATGATTATTTGTGCCCAAGCAGCTTTGAGGATCTTTCCTGGAGTCATCCAGAAGGGATCGTTCCCAGGCGACATAGCAACGACATCGTCTATCGATAGACCGTGTTTCTTCCTGGAGGCATTGAGTCCACGGTTCCACTTGTCTGCTGCTTCTCTAGCCTCTTGATAACCTGTTATCTCGCTCATCTTTGTCATTTTTCTCATGAACTCCCATGCAGAGATCCAAATCATCACGGATTTCTTCAGCGGCATCGTCTGCATCTCCCTTGTTTTGTTTCAAGTAACTCTTCCAAATGGGTAGAGGTACTTTGACCGTATGACTATCTATAAGATCGTATTTGGATTTCTTTCCCATATTCATCACCAAGGTGTTATGTTGTACTCGTAACCTTCTCCCACCAGGAATGATCTTCAATAGACATTCCCTTGGATAATACTGGGATACAGTCACATTTTATCAGATAACCATGTAAGAGTCTTGATGCTGTCACTGGTTTCTTACAGACAGCGCAGGGGAATTTCCGTACATAATCGACCTTCAGTGTAATCTCTTTCGGTACTTGTTCCTTACCCATTACAACCAACCATCCCAGAATGATTTCCCTTTTTTCTTGTCCAATGCATCCTTCTGGCAGGTTCTGCTCCTTCTATCGGGGCAGCACCTGCAACAGAATGTTTTACAGTTCGAGTACTCTGGATCAAATGCTTCGGGTGCAGCCAATTCTTGTTTGCAACCTGCACATAGTCTCTTTGTTATTTGCGACATTCGATTTTACCTCGTTTAAACCATGCCCAACATATATTTAAGGTTTTTCTTTATCATTTCCCGCCTGTCAGATGGTGAGAAGTCGATAGGTTGAGACATAATGACCTCGCAAAAAGCAATTATCCTATCGACTTCTCTTTGTTTCTATCAGACAATGACATGTCGGGTACAATAGCCACGTTCTGCTTTGACATTCACCGACAGTCCCCGCATTCCGCATGGTTCTTGTATCACCCGTGTCATTTCTGAAATCTGAACAGATGTCACCGACCCGGAGCCAAGGCAATGATCAAAGTCGGGAACAACACCCACCTCTCGGCAGTGGGAATGTACGGGTAACAAGCCCTTCCCTGTGACAATTTGCCCGCACTGGTCAATCATTCACGAAGAGGAGAAAAGCAATGACCAGAGATCCGAGAATCCTACAGCTCCGTTTAGGTCTCTAGTGTCTGTCACTCAGACTCCTTTTCCGAGATCCTCTCGGCTTTCTCTTTATCAATCTCCTCTTGGGTCTTTGCGACTGTAGGATCCTCTAATCTGACAAATGTTCCATCGGGGAGCTGCTTGAGCTGCTCCGAGGGTTGATAGGTTCCACCTGTCAAGTCCACTATTTTCTTCTTCTTGTCTTTCTTCTCCGACATTGTGATACCTCACTTGTCCTTTGCAAGCCACTTCTCATAAGGCTTTGCAAAGCTAGCCAGTTTCCTCTTGCAGACTTCCTTCTTCGCATTGAGAAGCGAAATAGGCATGTCTGTTGTGAGAGTGAGAATGTGTGCCTTATCAAGGGTCAAGACATTCTCAAGAGCACTTCGAACAGTCTCAATGCATTTATCCAAGCAATATGCGTATTCCCTGTGGTCACTGAGTCTCAGATAATCCTGAGCAACCATAGCATTTTGAACAGCGAGGACTTTTTCATCGGCCTGACTCCTCAGAGAAACCTGTTCCTCAACAGGAACCTCATAGGTTTCAATCCAATCACACTTCTTTGGAGTGATAGCACTCGCATTGACATGCTTCTTCCAAAAGAGGTTCTGGATCTCGACACCAAACAATTCGAAAATGGTTTCCTTAATGTTTTTAGCTTCGACAATCATGACTGCAAGTCCATGTACCCAGTTCTTGATACCACGATGAGATGCCGACTGATGGTCAACATTCACAAATAACCTACCGGCAAACCATGTGAATTTGAATAGCCGAGTCTTCTTTCCAATAAGCTGCCACTGTTGATCTCCCTTGAAATCAGTGTAGCTCCTTCTTCCCTGCGTGTACAACTGCCACCTATTATCATAGGAATCAAAGTTAAGCCGTACCTGCTTCTTTCCATCATCACCCAGATAAGTGATATATTCAGTCCTTGGTTTTTCTTTATTCATTATTGTTTCCCCATTGGGTTCTTTTCCTTGTCAAACTTCTCCACGCTCCAGACTCTGATCTTGTCCGATCCTTTGAGATAGTCAAAGTTCTCGACCTTGCCAATATATATGGCCCTTGCCAGTTCCCGAGCTGCAGCCAAGCCTTTGACTTGTGCAAGTTTCCTGGGAGGATCGGCAGTGAATACCACATAGTACTCCGATATATCCTCGATTAAGTCTTTGAGCGTATCCTTCTCTTTCTTTGTTATTTTGACTAGTCTATCCGGGGGAGTATAACATCCCGGACAGACAGCCTTCCCCCATCTCTTTGGTGGAGTGAAATGCTTATGGCAGATAGGGCAGATATTGCTCAAGGTGGATTCACCATCCTTTCTGCTAGTTCCACCGCATAGAGATTTCTGTCGTTCCCCGCTGCTTCGAGCCACTCCTCGATAGTTGGGAATCCAGACAACGGGAGATATTCCCTGAGCTCGGCATCGTCCTTGATTGTCTTCACAAATGTGAAGTAGACCCTGCCACGATTTGCCTCGACATCATACATGAGAACGTCGTAGCCCACCAACTTCTTGGCCTTCGCAGTACCTTGGTACGGCTTCTCCCTAAGAGTGTAGACTTTCCCATGTGCGAGGAGTCTTGCCCGTGCTTTCTCGTTATTGAACCAAAACGGCATTCTTTATTCACCTCCTTCAAAAACCTTCGAACTTCTAATGATGCTTCTCTCTAATAAATCCGATATAATTGATTTCCAGAGATTTTTGAAATGGTCTCGGATGCTAACATTATTTGTTCCTGTCGCTTCGGCAACATCAACTTGGGTCAGGATCGTTTTGGAACCAAGGAGCCTGTCAAGGGCATAGATGCAGGATGCTACAAGGACATACGGGTTCTTTCCCTGGTAATCCAGATAATCGGTGTTATCGAAGACCAGCATCGTATTCACTTCCAGTTGACGGTAGAATTTATCTGGATCCATCCCATGCTTTTCAAGTCTCCCGCATATGGATGGGATGTTCTTCAACAGGGAGATGGACTTGGGAATGACATCGGTTGCTTTGACGTATGCAAACTTGATCCCCAAGGTCTCCTGGAGCCACATCTTACACTGATTGAGTATGGTACGATGCCTGTATCTTCCTTCATCCCAATTCGCACTCCAGACTTTTACGATCTTGTCGCTGGTTATCATGAGCCTGTTCTTCTTCACAACGTATTCGGTGCAAGCAATACCAATGAGATATCCAGCATACCTCCTCCCATCATTTGTCGTCCTGCGGACCTTGAGAGCTTTTCTAATCAGCATTGCAATCTGCGATTTGTATAGATCACTGATACCCAGGACTCCGCATTTCTGAGAGAGTAGAATCAATGTCCTCCTCAAAGTGCTTTCGTGCGGATTTCCATACCGCCTTTGATTGCTTGATAGCCTTCTTGCCTGGTATCTTTGACCTTGTGACATTCTCATGTAGGTGAAATCAAGCCTATTCCTGATCTCCGAACCCAATCCTTTATCGTGAACATGGAATTTAGTGGGGGACACATATTGAGAAGGAATGCCATGAGGGACATTGCTCTCTCTGATTAGATATATGCCATCGATCCTCTCCACATCAAGGACAAGCCCACATTCCCCGCAGACTATCTGCCCATTGGATCTTACACTTCTTCCTTTGCACTCGACACAGTTATATTCCGTTTCTTTAGTTATCGCGTTCATTGTTTTTTCCTCTCTATGAATATACGCCACATAAGACCTTGCCAATGTTGGCGTACTCTGATTTTTACTTTGATGCCTTTTCGTTTGTAGCGTTTGCGTTCCCGCCATGCTTCTTTGAAGATCATATTCTCATAGACCAATTCCCATTCTGTCATTCGTCTTCCTCCTCCACTGGGAACCGATACTTGGCCGTCATCTCAAAATACTGACCTGTCGAATCAACAAGATGTTCGATAAATGTTTCGACACCACCAAGAGCACCAACCAGAATTTTAACAAGGTGCAGTTTGTCCTTAACTCTCTCATATGCTTTCTCTAAGTCACTTGTCATTCTCCATACACCCCAATCTGGTCTTCTGGTACATTCGGACAACCAATCCAATGGAAGCTGTCCTCACCTCTCGCCATGTCAATAAGATACCAAGGACCAGCCTCTGCCTGAGAGAAATCCACTGACCACCACTCTGGAAAGTCTTTGCCAACGGTTTCAGCAAGACTTGTCAGAAACTTGATCTCCCGCTTGCTCTCGTGGTTCAATGCCATGAGGCATTTTTTCCAGTTATCAGGGAGGTCTCTACCATGAATTGAGGCTTCAGGCCAGTAAGGGTGATGGCACTCGACCTTGCCGTTTCGAATGAAATATCTCCGTTCCTTGTTGATCGGCATCTCACCATGAAATGCCGTGAAATACGAGTACATTGGAATGTATTCTCGCACAAAGAAGGACTTGACGGGTATGAAACCCATAGTCATCAGCTCTTGCTCTTCCAATAGACGATACAGGTTGTTCATGATATGGATGCCATTGCTGACAAAGCATGAGTGCTTCCATGCATGTTTCCCGCTCAAGGCATCTGTCCTGAGAAATACAGGGCCATCTTTGTTTATTGTAGTGGCAGCCTCTATGAGAGCATTTGCTAGACGCCTGAACTCTTTCTGGGTTGATGGTTCTGCCTTATCTTTCTCCATCTCAAGTAGAGCTTGGAAAGGCCAGTTCAGCGAAGTCTTCACCTCGATTGTCCTTGGTACTGGAATCCCTAGATCCTTGATCTTGGGCCACCAGTAGCACATGCTATTCTCGTCCCTTCTGTCTTCCATCATTCTGTTTTCCCCTCCTTTAGTGGTATCTCAACTGTACCTTCATCGTACAGTATTCTTATCCTATCCGCAGCCAACCAAGCCTGATTCAGACTAAATGAATCATTGAATTGGTATTCGGCATTTTCAGATTCGTTTAGAATAGTGCCATCAGCAGACTCGTCAACTACAATATATCGGAGTGCATAAGTTATAGTACCTGCTCCAATCCTTTGTACTTTTTCAATGAACAATTTTTTCATTCTCATTCCTGACATTATTTCACCTCCTCTATTGGGATATAACTTGGGAAATCTCGGTGAGGAGTTGGTTCTTCATCGTCAGCTAGACCATGTCGTATGAGAAAACCCCATACCCGGTTTAAGATTTTACGGATCAACGTCATCCTTATCTTGTAGCCTATGAGCTCGCCATCATTAGCATAAATCCCACTGAACCAGATTCCAAGTCGTGTCAGTATTTTGTAACGAATGTGCTTCACCTATTCCTCCTCCTCGTACACAGTCCCTTCTTTAGCTACGATACCAACGTCTCTGAGTGCCTTCGAACCCTTGACCTCTCTCTTGAGATAGATCTTGATATCATAGCTATCAAAAAGTAATTGCACCTGTTTGATGATATCCTCATCAGACATGGCGTATTGCTCACAACCAAAACCATAGTTCAGCTTCCCAACCCAAATCTCAGTAGGATCATAGACCTCATGCTGATTTAATAGCTCCATCAGCTCGCAGAGATCCATCCTCTTGAGCATAGGTTCGCATGAGAGGAAAACGGGATTGCCATTATTGGAGGCCGAGAATAAATAATGACCAAGTGCATCAATGATTGATGCTGAATTTGGCATCGTTATGTTCTTGATCTTCTCATCAAGAGTGCAGATCGTAGATCCGAACATTGCACCACTTGGGACATTGCTTTTTATGAAATTATCAAATCCGTTCAACTTGCTCAAGACCCTGAGATGATTCCCGACCTCAGGGTTAGAAGCAGCTAGTCCAAAGAGATATGAGGTATAGAAATCATTAGCCTTGGCGAATGGATCCCCTACCGAGGACATCATGATGTCATGTAGCCCCTCGTACTGCTTGCATTTCCCTGGTTCCCATTTGAAATGCCTGAAGTTCGAGACGGTTCCCTCGGTCAGCTCGTGTGTCTTCCATTCATCCTTTGCCCAAGGCCATCTATGGTTGTAACAGAACAGACATCCAACCTCGCACTTGCCTTTCCCCTGATTGATATACCATCTCCAGAACGGTGCTCCTCTCGGTGCTCTCTTTATCTTAATCATTCTTCATCATCCTCCTCATCTTCCTCATATTCGACTCTGAATACCAGAACTAGCTGGTTGGCCTCATTTGCGTATTCCCTGTCTTGGATCTCCCATGTCTGATTCGAACATCCAAGATGAGTGGCTATGAGTTCACCAGCTTCCCCAAGTTTTTTCTCGGTCTCTTCTCTGTTCATTTTCATTTCTCCTCAAGCTTTGCCAGGATCTTGTCCAGCTTCTCCCTGTTCTCTTTGACTACAGTCCAGATGTTCACCAGATATGTTTGTACGATATTTTCGGTCCCCATCATTCTACCCCCGTGGGATTGTTCAGCTCGTCGATATCGACCCAGTCAGCATATTTCAGATGTTCAGGCAATAAGAAAGTATCCTGGTCTAGCGAGAGGTGATAGAGGAACCATTCCTTCCAATTATTGGGAAGCAGGCTGTAGAACATTCTGATGCGATAGGGAGTAAGCCCCAATTGATGTTTTCCAATACATTTCCAGCAATACCCTCTATTCGTCATTTTCGGCGTTCTACAATGTTTGCAAAATAAGAATTCTTCGTTCATCCTTTATCACCTACTGCCTGGTACATCATCTGCCTCATGTCCATGAGGTTGGGGAATTTCTTCGCCAGTCCCCACTCGACAAGTCTTTTCAACGCATGGGCTATAGTCCTGATTCCTAGATTGCAGCATTCTGATATGTCCCTTGCTGACATTGTCCCGTGTTTCTCCAGTACTTTGAGAACAGTGCGACAGCTCCTTGTCATGATGGGTGCGTTAGGATCAATCAGTCTGTACCACATATATCTCATGTCGGTGATATTGGAGGTCTTCTCTATCACTCCCCATCTGACCAAGGTCTTCAGTATCAGAGTGACAGTGCTCTTAGCTAGACCAGTCCCATCACGTATCTCCTTCGGGGTCGCCTTTCCTTTTTCTCTCAGGATCTCCAATATTTTGAATGTGCTCTCTGTAATGGTCATTCCTCTAGGTCTCTTATGCACGGTCTCCACGCTCATTCTTCGTTTCTTCAGATCTACTCCGCTCATTTGTTTCATCTTCCCAATTGCAGCTTTATCTCTGGTGTGAGTTTCTCCGCTTTCCTCTTACAAGCAAGACATATTCCATCGTATAGCTTTCTCAGGAATCCGCATCGAAGGCAATTGCCCCTACCGCGTTTCTGTCTCCTCTTCTCAGACCGAGTCATTTCTTCTTTCTCCTTTTCACTCGGCCTTCCAACCACTTGATGACTGCATCATATCCACCATGTTTCATGTTGTAGTATTCCTTCCGATTCTTCAAGATCCCAATTGCCTTTTTTTCAGTCATTCTATTGGTGGTCATTTCTTCAACTCCCATTGTCCATCACTTCCATATCCCATGTGGGACTTGTCCAATCAGGAATGATTTTGACAGGAGCGTCACATGCCATGATGAATGCTATGAGCTCTTCAATATGTTTGAATTCAACCACTCTGGGTTTCTTATCCTTGAACTTGACATTGAACTGCATCTCTTATAGCTCTTCTGTTTTCTTCTTATTTCGATGACATTCTTGAAATGAACAATCGGCACATTCACTATGCGGGATGCTATCATTTGGCGTGGCTAGCTTGTTGCACCAGAACTCGCTCTCTTTGTACTTTGTTCCCATTCTTTATCCCTTCTTCCTGAATACGTTCAGGCATCTGATCACGTTGTTCTCCCCCGCGAATACGGGATGTCTTGCTATGCATTTCACATTGGCTTCCTTCCAGGGTCTTATCAGGATGATGTGGAGGATTGCTATGAGTCCACCTGGCTTGGTGACTCTCGCAGCTTCCACCAGGATCCTCTTTGGTATTGGATGGTCCTTTGTGTCTTGTGACCATTGCTTATGGAAGAAGTCAGCATATGATGGATCCGCCACAACTAAGTCGTAGGTATTGGAAAGAATAGGTAAGTCATCATACGGAGCGACAATCTTGGCTCCTGATTCCGATCTGAAATCCGTCGTATCCCCCCAAGTCAGAGAGCCGCTGAACATATTCAAGACCCTCATCCCTTCCGCCAAGATCACCTCGTCCCCCTTCACATATTCGAAGAACTGGGAATAGAACTTATTGAAGTTGAACCAGAACCTGCTGGGGAATCTCTGGAACTGTCCCTTCCTTGGAGGCGGTCCGCATCTCCATGTCGTGTCATCGAACCCCGTCATTTTTTCTCCTCCTTTCCTCTGAGTACTCTTTCGATGACATCAAGAATAGCACCGACATTCTCAAAAGCTTTCAGGACTTCGGACTCTTCGACACTGAGAGCCTCCACTGTGATGCGGATGTTCCCGACTATCCTTTGTCTCCCCACAATCGAATCCTCTTTTCTCCCCACGATCGAGTAGTCTTTTTTACCGATTGAATAGTCATCCTTGCTCATAGCATATCACCCCATCTCTAAATGAGCCTGCATCCACCTGAATGCCCCACAGTTAGGACATGCTACATACAAAACATAGTATGCATCGGTTTCCTTTGGGTTCATCAGCCTGACAGGATAGAACTTGTGATCCCCACATTTCCTTGGTTCATCCACTTCAATATCAGTAATTGTTTCTGTAGGTGGAGGAATCCTCATTCCCATTTCGTTTCTCGTCATAATCCTTTTTCACCTCTCATCATTATTCATCCATTCGTGCCTGATGTTCTCCAGCCACTTGCTACATCTATCTGCAGGGAAAAGAGCGACGAAGATGATGGCTAGTATAATCCCTATAAGAATCCACAAATCCGGATAAGAAATCGTGTCAGTCGTTTTTCCCCTCTCCTTTGATGTCTATCCATACCTCATGGACTACTTGTTTTATATCCAGTTCGGTATCAATCATTGGTTTGATTGCTTCCAACAGCTTGGCTTCTGTGGGATGGCTTCCTGTCAGATATTCGGCCATGACGATGTTGCGGAGATCGGATATATCCCTCTCGTATTTCCAGGACTCTTGCTTCAAGACCAGGGAAGCCATGTTGTTCTTTGCCCCCTCAAGCTCAAGTTCGAGCCTATCGATGTCATCCTTCTGCAGTTGGATGGCAGCAAGAAAGCCCTCCTCGCGTTCAAGCTTCTCACCAACAGCTTGACGGATGAAACGGCTTTGCGGTTCCCCCAACTCGTCAATCCTATCTAGATAAGCAACCGAGATATGAGCTGAGGTCGATACAAGTCTATCCTTGCCTGTCCTCTTTGGTCTCCCACTCATGAACGTTTCTCCTCTTTCTGTTCCCATGACGTCATCGAATGACGTCTTTACTTTTTCTTCTTGTTGGAGTCTGGTATCGAGATCGTCAGGACAGGCTCATCGCTAAATTCGATTATGAGCTTGTCCGTCTTCTTCAGCCCATGATGTATCACCCACTTACGCGGTAGCGAGATAAAGTATGTATTGCCAATGAGTTGAAGGTTTCTTTTCGTCTCCAAGATTTTCCATCTCCGTCTTTCAGCTAGCTGTATATTCTCAAATTTATATTTAAGTTTTACTTTAATTATCTTCCCCGTTCGTTTTCGGCCATCGTCAATGCCTGCTCGTCTATTTCCTTCTTTAGCTGCTTCATGGATATTTCCATATCAGGACAGAATTCCGTGAGTCTGGTTTGTCCAGAATAGTCGTGTTCGATTCCCAATTGGTCTGCGAATCGTGTGGATCTGGCCCAAGTTTCCATGTCAGCATTACGTAATGAGGGGAACAGCACGAATATCGGGCATATGCGACAGCCCGAGCTCTTGGTGTTAGCGAAGCCATGCTCATCGAGAATGAAATTGACATCTTTCTTTTTGCAGTCCCTCAAGGGATAATAATATCTGTAACCGTCATGCATTTCTCGCCAAAAACGCCCTTGGTCGCGAAGCTGCTTCAACCAGTACCTACGCCAAAAGGAGCCGTCGCCCCCCTTTATACCCATGACACGGACTATGTCTGTCTTCTCAAATTGCCTCATGTAGAGAGTCATGGGTTTGTGTTTCAGCTTGTTGCAACAGTAGAAAAGCTGCTTCCTGTATCCCGACCCTCCTTTGTTCCTCACCCAATCCATTCGATTGAGAACCAGGAAGGCATCGCGTAGGATCTTACCAGGAGGGTCATCGCCTTCCCCATATTTGTATTTGGCATGGATCAGCTTGTAGCCCGTGTAATCCCTTAGGTCATCGAGCGTGGCTAATGATTCCCGTCTGTTATAGTAGGTATTGGCACAGATCATCTCTCCCTCTATGCCCAAACGGAATGCCTCGAGAATCAGGGCTGTACTGTCTCGCCCACCACTAGCGAGGAAGAACACTTTTCGGTCTTTGGACAATTGCGAATAGTCAGGTCTTTGCATTATTCTCACTCATAAGTAATAACCTTCACAGTCCGATGGCGCTGGTCATCTATGACCTCGTCATGTGGATAGGTCTCCATTCCTGCTGAAAACAATGCATGCCAGATCTTCGTTCTCCTGTTTATTCTCCACCCACGGCCACATTTTCGACAACAGTAATCGTGTCCCATATCGGACTTTATCATCGGTCCAAGACAGTGAGGACAGACTGTGAACCTGACCCTCTTAAGCTCCTCCTCGACAACAATCTTTCTACCCGATACCTCGTACCACTCTTCGGTCATCCCATTGAGAGCCATAATAACAAGGTCATCATACGTCTTGTGCTCGAACCAGCCAGTGCAGTACTCTTGGAAATCACCCGTATAGACTATAGCTCTAGTTCTTCTTATCATGTTATCAGTCTCTCATTCTTCTCTGGAGGGATAGCCAGCTCCGGGTCATCAAGTAAGATCTCCTCAATGACTACATCAGGTTCATAGGTCTCCTTCTGAAATCTCAAGTATTCTGCCATCCAAACCAAGGGTTCCTTATAGACATCTCTAATATGATCCCATCGGTCTTGGATATGTTCTTCTTTGATCAGCCAGTCGATGAACTGCCTGAAGTCTTCCGTATCGATCCTCATAGTTGTCATTTCGTTCTTTTCTCCTTTATTTTAAGGGCACATGAGATAGGATCTCTCTTCAGCTCGCACTCCCAAACCACGATGACTGTCCATCCCAGATCCTCCAAGTCCTTCTTGTTTTCAGCGTCCCTCGATGCATTCCTCTCGAACTTGGATCTCCAGAAACCGACATTCGATCTGGGCAATGGCAGGTTGCAGGTCGGGCATCTGTGCCAGAAGCATCCATTAACGAAGATGGCAATCTTCCTTCCAGGATATGCGATGTCGGGACGTCCCGCTACATTCCAGTGCTTCCGGTATCCCTGCAGGCCGACAGCTCTGAGTGCATCCCTCATCATCCTCTCAGGCTTCGTGTCCTTCCCCTTGTTCGCCCTCATCACATTGCGGACCGATTCAGGAACAGTCATGTTCTCCACTTCGGCCTCTTCTTTCGCTTCTTCTTCTTTTGTTTGTCGCAATCAAGGCAGTATAGTCTGCCTCGCTTCCCGATGGTGAGGAGATTACCGCACTTGGGACAATACTTGTTGAGTATTGTCTGTGTCCTTTCTGTCATCTGTCCATTCATTTTTCCTTCTCCTCCAGGTCTAGGTCGATTGCCAGGATCAGTCTGCCCTTTTTTATCGAGTCGAACCTTATGACATATCCCTCGATGATATCCCATGCGGCTATGTCCTCGGTGAGATTCCTCAACAGGAACTCGATGTAGATCAGGTTCTCATCAGCAACGAAATAGATCTTCATTATCTTCGATGAGAACTTCTCCTCGATGATATCCATAAGTTTCTGTATTATAACGCCCTTCATTCTTCATTTCTCCATCTCTTCTTTCATCTTGATTTCCCTGAGTTGCTCTTCATCTTGCCAATTCAAGATCCGAGCTTCCTCCTCGGAGATTTCCTCTGCCTCTTTCTCCCACTTGATCCAACCTTTCGCATGGTAGGGACTTCTGAGGTTCTTCAGCATGAGTCCTTTCAGGCCTTTCGCCACCACATCGTCAAAGAGGGTTTTCAGTTCCTCGGTACTTGAGAATTTCCAGACGTCAATCTGTTCCCAGCAGTCCCTCTTCCCAATCTGGTTGAAGACGGTCGAGAGCGTGACCTGTCGGGCCTTCAATTCCAAGCTTCTGATGTCCATGCCTCTGAACTTGAGGCAATCGAATACGACAAGCTTGGGTTTGTCATCCCCCACAAGCTTACCATCCAACACAGTCCCTTCGAGTTCGGGGATTGCTAGTTGGAGGTGAGGTATCTTGTCCGTGATGTCCTGGTAGACGCCTGTCTTCTTCGAGAGCTGGGATGTGAGGAAACGTATCTCGTCCCTTCTGATATAGGCCATTATTCTAGATCCATCAATCATGGGTTCGGCATACCAGTCCCCTATGTTATTGAAGATGTAAGAGGTCTCCCTCATGTTCTTGAAGCTCATCCCTTCCTGTGGTCGGATCTGTTGGTCGATAGGGATCACTGGGAACAAATCGCTAGAGACGATTCTCTGTATGTAAGGTCGGTTGAACAGCTTACCCAGCTCCTCCATCTTCCATTTGACGTCTTTGCATCTGGGACAGATAAAGACAGGGGACTTGATCTTTCCCACGACTCCAGGAGGTCTGATTATGCCCTTGGTATTCTTGGAGCAAAACCTGCAGCTCCCAACTGTATCCGCCTTCTCATATAGGAGATATCCCACTTTCATATCATTCAATCTTCAATCACCTTTGTTATGAGTTCGCTCTCATATTTGTACTCCACGAATTGGCAGTTCCCGCATCCATTATTTTTCTTGATGCAGGGAGGCTTCTTGATATTGACGAGCTCATCCTCGATCCACTCGTGATATACAGGGCAATAGTTCCCACCCTTGCCGATGAAGCCTGTGGTTATTTTCTTCAATCTTTATCGTCTTCCTGGTATTCCTTCTCGTCCGCGATGGCTTGCATCCTTTCTATCTTCTCGTGTGCCTCTTTGGTGGAACGGGCCTGTATTGCGAAGTCCTGTTTATAGCGCCAGTAGTTACCTTTTGTGCATGGTGTCATTCACGATCACTTCCTTGAAAACGAATCTGGTGCGTTCCTTCATTTTGAATTTCAGAAGTCCCTCTTTCTTTCTAGCCTTTATCGTTTCCCATAACGGGCATGTAGTCTTGCATATCGAGTCGCCTGTATTCTGAATACAGGATATGTCATTGCATTCAGAAGGCCGATCCCAGACCTTGGCACGATATTTTTCCTCCACCATGCGCTCGATCTTCCCTGTGGCGGGGTTTCGTGCGAGAGGTCCATTGTTATTCGCCATTCTTTATCACCAGGTTCTTAATGTCTATGCAAAAGTACGGCGGATTTATATTTAAGGTTTTTCTTTATTATTTCCTTAGCTCGGGCCTGCGGTTAAAGAGGAACTCCTTGAAGATCTCCCGAGCCATCCTATCTGTCAGGGAGTATAGCTATACTATCCGAGTGCGTGGAAATAAAGGAACATTTATGTACGAGGTGTTTAATCAAATTCTTAGGTGATACATGCATATGCAACTCCTGGAACTAAGTAATTATGAGTTCGCCTTGATAGGATGGATTTTTGGAGGACTATGGGCCATGCTTCTCCCATTCTATTTGAAGATCCGTGCAGGCACGCTGACCTGGAGGGACTTCAATTATGGTTATCTCATCAACTTCTTCACCAGCCTAGCAATAGGTATTGGTGCAAGCCTGTTGATCTTCGCAGTCTGGATTATTCCTGAAGGATCTGTTTTCACTATCATCATAATCGCGTTTGGTACATCAGCTGGACTTGACAGTACAGTGATAAAACAGATTCTCAAAGTAATCGGATTGTTTGAGAAGATCGAAGAGAGACGACTTGCCTCTCGTGGGTGACATAAATGTTGGAGTGATTCGTCACTTCAACCCTACTTCTTTTTTGGGTCTTCTTTCCTTGGCTTGAGAGATTTCTCTTTCAGCTCGATAAGCTCTTGCAACATGTCTATCTTACCGATCAACAAGTTCTTTGTATTCACATGGATTCTTTGCTGTTCATTGAGCATCTGGATCCCTTTATGCTGATTGATGATTTCCTGTATCTGTTCAGTAATACGAGAAATCATACCCTGTGCAGCAAGATCCTCTTTCTGAAGCTCCTTGACCCTCTCTTTCATATCTGCGATTTCTTTCTTCTTCATCTTTTCGATATCCATAGGTTTCACCTATTCTTCTCTATATGGTGTCCTTCTTTAATCCTTCTCTAATGTGAATGACCACCAGAGACGAGTTGTGAACTCAGACTTGAAAGCTTGGATTGCAGCCACGAGAGCGACATAATTAGCTGGTAGAATATTTCCAGCCATCTCGAAGTTATCACTGTTCCCTGACACCGAATGTATCTCTGGGGAATAGTTGTCCTTGATGAACACAGCAGCAGCCATCATCTCGGCCTCATTAGCATTTGTGATCCTAAAATGCATCTGACATACGACCATATCTTATTCACCTCCTCATTGATACCAACATCTCAACCAGACTCCATGAATGTCTATCTCTGTTGCTACATCTATACTCAGTGACAATGATGCAACCACCTTCTGATACCCACTGCAATCACGAGCTGTAAATGCCCAATCCCAAAGACCCGGTGCTGTGAGACTTGATGTGGTAGAACCTATCAATGTCCTAGTCGTGTAAGTCAGCCCATATACAAATCTGACATTGACATAGGCAGCTGCATCAGCATCATAAAGTCCAACACGTAAATAATCGATCCATAGATCCAGACCGTCCTTGACTGTTGGAAGCGGTAGATGGAACTGCCATGTCTGAGTAGCAGTCCCGGATGGGCCTAGATAACTCAATGTACCAATATCGATAGCATCTGGTCCTTGGTTAGTTGTTTCAAAAACACATGGAACCCAAGTCTTGTTACCAGTTCCAATCATGCCCGAATCTTGCATGACAGCATCCTGAGTAGATACATTAACAGCATCAACTGTACCAGAGAGGGAAATGTTGACTATGTTCTGGATTGACCGAGCAGCTGTTATCACAGAGGATCCAGCAACATAGAGCTGGGCAACGTCAACGCGATTGCTGCCTTGGGTCGCATTTGCAAAGAACTTAGCAGCCCATGCAACTCCATCATCATGTCCAATCCAGAATGCCTTCTGATCATCAGACTCAAGACATAGTCTTGTCGATGCTCCAGTACTTCTCTTTCTGAAAGACCATTCACGTTCTATGTTGAACTTCAGGAGCTCTATTGGATCCGTAGTATCAGAGATAGTACCAAGTATTATTGTACCGTTAGGCAGAGTGAAGTTACTATTCGTATCAAAATATGCCATTGTATCCCAAGTGATTGTTCCCCCTACTGTAATTCCACTGTCCACAAGGAACGATAATTGGTCAGCTCCTGCGGAACCACCTTTCATTATGGCAAAGTTACTACCAGCATCGGCACTCACCCAATTAGTCCCATCATAGTAACCATCAAACGACAGACTGATATTGTCCCTTCCTCCAACATATGCAGCGAAAGCTGGTCTGTCCGTAGGCTCATCAAGGATAAGAGCCAAGTGAGGCCCAGTTGTTGGTCCAGCAGCACCAAGTAACTGTAGCATATAATCTACAGTCCCAAATGTTGAAGGTGCCCCACCGAACTTGGCTTTCTTGGAACCCTCATCAATCTGAAGAAACTGATTAGCATATTTGAAGAGAGAACTACCACCAGCCATCTCAACTCCACATTCAGCTGGAACTCCTCCAGTTATTGCACCCATCCCCAAGTATCCCTTTCCGTCACCCTGATATGTGAGAGATACCTTGTACGTACCAGCATCACCAGAGGAAGCCTGTTCTCCAATATAGATGTAAGACCCCTGACTTGTCCAACCATCTCCTGAACCTGTGCTATCAATGATGATTCCAGGTTTGACAGCATCTCCCCCACCAACAGTGAGAATTGTGCCACCAGAGTTCTGACTGAGCATCGAATCCCCAAGAGTAGTTGCTGTGTTCCAGACTGGGAGAGTCCATTGAGTACCTGTACCCGGACCACCCGCACCAAGAAAGGCGGTGAGTGTAGTGCGTTTCTTCGACCATGAAGCAGCTGAGTCTTCGATGACGATCTCATCTGCAGCAACAGGAGTGCCCTTGAGAGTGATTTGATGGATCTCATCAGCCACATTATCATGGATGGCGTCTGGATCAGCTCCGGCCGATGGTGCTTGCCAAGAGAACGTACTTGCAGAATCCGCAGCAATCACCCATCCTACTGTAAGACCTGTTGCTGTATGTAATGCCCCTGCCAATGTATGAGCAATTGGAGCAGGTTGAGAACCACTCAGTTCCGAGTAATCCACTTGACCCCATGCGATGTCACTTGCTCCAGACTTGAGAACATAAGTCGAAGTACCTTTGACCAACTCTTCCCAATCAGCAGCTCCCCTTTTTATCATGGAACCTTGAGCGCCAACAGCAAGATCGGTCAAAGGTAACGTTCCTGAGTGAGGTCCAGACGCAGCTAGAACGTGAGCTATAGGAGCAGGCTGAGTTCCAATCAATTCGGAATAGTCAACTTGTCCCCAAGCTGGTTCGTTAGCTCCCATTTTCAATACGTAGTCCTCTGTGCCAGCTACCAAAGATTCCCAGTCAGTACCTCCTCCAATAATGATTGAACCTTGAACATAAGAAGCTAAGTCGGTGAGAGCGAGAGGAACAGATGCAGCCCCAATATCAGAGGCTACCTCAGCACCAGTCCTGAACTTCACCAATCCGCCATCTGATACGAGGAACTTGTCATAGTCCGTGACTCCTGCAACAATGGATGAAATGGTAGTACTACCACCGATTGTGAGAGCAGTCCCACCTGAGTTCTGAGTCACCATGCTATCTCCCAGAGTGGTAGTCGTATTCCACACAGGTAATGTCCATTGAGTACCTGTACCCGGACCACCCGCACCAAGAAAGGCGGTGAGTGTAGTGCGTTTCTTCGCCCATGAAGCAGCTGAGTCCTCAATGAGAACGACATCTGCAGCAACAGGAGTTCCTTTCAGTGTAACAGAGTGAATCTCATCAGCTACATTATCGTGGATGGCATCAGCATCACCGCCTATAGCAGCATCATTGATTGTGACTGTTAACGGATCCGCAGCTGTTCCCAACTTGAGAGTGCGAGCATCCGTGTCTAGTTCCCAGAGGACAGCATTGGAATCATCCCTATCTCTGAACTGGATCTTGTTATCGACATCAAGAAAAAAGTCTGTGGTCTCCAGCTTGATGTCTCCACCTGCACACTGGAGTATCAAGTCACCCTGAGTATTCACAAGCTTGGTATCAGTACCATCGTGATACATCCTGAAGTCGTCACTGGCTCCAAGATAGATCCCCTGATTGTCCACATTGACCTTTATCTCAGGAGCTGTCAGGATTCCTGTCAGGTCAACAGTCGGTTCTATCTCGATAGCTGCAACTGCCATAGCATCCGTATAGACAGGGACCATATACTGACCCAATCCCATCCCTGAGAATATCTCATATGTGGCCTTGTCCACAACCCTGAACCCTTGGTCCATAGTCCTCAGAGCATTATGAGAGATGTCCTGTACCCATGCGTCTCCGTTTGCTACAGGGATGATGAGGAAATAATCATAGACAAGCCACTCAAAAGTAGCATAGTGTTTGTTAAGACGGAACCTGATAGTATCCCCGACATCCGTGGCCTTGATCTCAAATGCCATAGAGATCCATTGCCAACTATCAGTGAGAGTAAAATAAGCACCAGCACCATATTCGTCAATGGGTTTATTATCAGTGGTATTATGGACAGTGAGTTGACAATCAGCTGATACACCACCAACAAGACTTGCAACCCTGGCTAGAACAAGATACCTGCCTTCAGTGAGACCAGTGACAGGGCAGTCAATCCGTCCATCATCCTGTTTTGTGAGGACAGCCGATCTATCACTTGCGTTGGAAATCTCACATTGATGAAAGAGAGAATCTAAGTAATTCGTACCACTTTCATTGGTAATCCCAAACTCCCCACCAGAATATGTGGTATCGGAAGATGTCAATCTCGGAGAATCATCGACATCAATGGAGATAGAACCAGCTGACCAGACAATCTCTATCTTGTACTGAGTAGTGAGAGTGAACCCTGTTGAATCGGTGTCCAATTCTGTAGGAGTTCCACTGACATACTTACGGAGATTACTAGCCCCTGTCTGTCGTAACCAGACCGAATATCCATTGTCGGGCTTTGCAGCAGTATATGCGCCATCGCATGAGAAATTGAGATAGATCGATGGGGTACTAGCTTGAGGAGTCCAATAGATGGTATATGTACCATAACCAAATCCGAGGACTTTGAGATTGATGCGCTTCGAAGTAGCTGTTGATTCAAGACGGCTGCTGCCAGTGTTCCAGGTGAAATCACCAGTGTCGCCCTCCCATGCACCACTTGAATCGATACTGAAATCATCGCTGATATAATCAACCTGAGAGTTGAAGACATCACCTGTCTCGGCCTCGATAAAGAGGGAGTTCATGGTCCCATCATACTTTGTGATCCCAAGATAGACTTCCGTGACATCGAAATCAGTGGAGAGAATAGAATAGAGTGCGATGTAATCACCTTGGTACGTGTAGAATGCGGAACCACCACCACCAGGATCCTGATTTGTGGCTAGAGTACCCATCACCTTGTTTGCATCGTCATCATCAAGAGTGATCAGGAAATTATCGGACAACACCGTATTCGTAGCCGACTGGTCCACATCAACATCACCGACCAAGTCATCACCAACGAATGCCCACCGTAAGGGAGTACTATTGCCAAAGATGAACCTCACGGACTGAGTAGGTCGCGTCTCCTCAATCTCAGCGACTATGTGGTATTTTCCCCTAGCAAGTGATATCGATAGCTCGGCAAACTCTGTGCCTGATTCAGTAGCTGAGTCGCCAAGACGTATCCGTATCTGTGCACCCTCATGTCTGCTCATCGATTCGACATTCTTGAAGAAGGGATAATTGAGAGTCCTGCCATCAGCCTCTTGATACAATCGGATCATATCCAGAGGTTGTGCATAAGATGCACCATTCCAAAAGTAGAGCTTGAGACCATCGATGACCGAATCATCGACCATCAAACGAATGAGTCCGTTCTCCATGACGCAGTCGCCAGTGAAATCATGGTTCTCCGCATAGACCCTGTGCCAATCAGCTTCCGTAACAGAATCCATTGTGTCCCAAATCTTGACATCGCCATCACCAACTGCACTTGGATCAAGCTCGTAAGAGACGATGAAATCGGGATGATAGGCATCAACCGAGTCGCTGTAGCCCGTATATGACGCAGTAGCCTCATTAGAGAACTCGTAACATGGAGCTCCAACCTCGAATGAGAGATCAAGCGTATCATCGATAAGAGTGAGTTCATCAGTGCCCTCGACCACTGCCCCAGCACCATCATGGAAGTAGATATCCATCTCCTCATCATCAGGTCTGAACTTGACTCTGAATGTCCCCTCGTCATTGGTAATAGTAGCTGCAGCATAGATTGTAGTCTCTGAATTGTTAACAGATTTCACAATCTGAATCTGAGTGTTGGGAGTGGCAGTACGGATTATCCGCAGCTCAAGAAAGTCATCATCGCTTCCAGGTTCGGTGGTGACTCCCTGTTCCCTACGTAGATAGAACGAGAAATAAAATGGATTGGCTGGAGATACCGTTTGCACTTCAAGATGGACATCAATATAACTGTCCTGTTGTATATAGATCCCCGAAGTGCAATTCAACCAAGAAGTCCTTGGAGTACCAGCAAACTGAGCATTAGCAGCCATCGTCAGAGTGCCACTGATTATCCTGTTGGAGAACGGTATGTCCCCACCCCATTTCCAATGTCCTTCTAGGACTTCACCCACAAAATTGTCGCCGTCAAAGAGTCGAACAACAGGAATACTTCCATCCTTGCTACTACGTGTTATCGTAGATAGTGCTGGACTGATGTTCTTTGCTCCCACTGGAAGTGGTACTTCTTGGACTGGCATTCACTCATTCCTCGATATCTTTCGACTCCGCTTTTTTATCAGCCTTGAGACGTAGTTTCAACCTCTGCGAATTAGCTGCTCCTCTGATACGTTGACCGATCTCCTGCTCAGTGAATGTATTGTATTCATTGAGAAGATAGGAGATCTTACGCTCATGCATCTCATCCTGGAAGGAGAACTCATACGTGATGTAGATCCTTTTCCTCTTGGCTTCTCGTTTCTTTATTCTTATCATTTCAAATACCCCAATCGTTTGTGACCAATCCTAAATCAGTAACTCTGTAATACCTCTGATGCCCTGCTACAGTCCCGATTTTGAGAAGTGTTATCTTCCAAGGATAATGGCCTGTCCAAGACTGATGTGGAGCATAACTCATTGACTTGAGAGCATACCAGCCTGTGATGAGCTTCTCAGTACTGAAGGTACATAGCCTGATATTTCTCTGGTCAGAAGTGAGATCCACAATATGAGCCGGACCAGAAGGTCTCTTTTTATAGAGGACATTGTACTCAGCACGAGCGAACAACTCCAGAAGAGCTGTCAGCTGCGCCTTATCAGTCTCATAACCATCAATACGTACCTCTTTGTTAGTGAATCTAGCCCCACCAACTGAATTGAGAGGAAAATCGTGTATCAGGTCAGCCATAGTTCAGACACCTTTGTAAGTACTCGCATCGCCAGCCTTTAAATCTTTCAGAGCAAAATCATTGATCACTTCTACCTTTGCCCGTTCATAAGCACAACGAATCCCATGAGGAGCTTTCCCGAACTCACCATGTTCCTGATAACAGCTAACAGGACATTGATTGAATGCAACATCGCACAGAGCGCAGAACTCAGGTTGGACACCTCTAGCCCTGATCTCCCTCATCTTATCGTAGTCGATACCATTGAAGACATCACCAAAGGTGAACTCCTCTGGAAGCTCCGGTCCTCGATGACAAGGTGAGAACTTCCCTGTGGGACTTATTCCAAGTCCGAACTTGTTGAAACCACACTGACCACTCTGCTTGGTATTAAGTACCTGTTTCCATCTAGCATAGTCGGAGACCTCAAACTCCTTCCCATGAAGACGAAGGACTTTTCTGTACTGTTCCTTGAAAATATCAATCTTCTCGATATCATTC
>JAUVHR010000131.1 GCA_030593165.1 Candidatus Thorarchaeota archaeon | reverse complement strand
TCTATATGACGTACATAGCATATTTGAGGGATGCTTAGTAATTCGGCTATCTCTGGACCAACCTGAGCAGTGTCCCCATCTATGGCCTGTTTGCCAACGATGATTATATCGAACTCCATCTTCTTGATCTGTTCAGCAATTGTGAGAGCTGTTGCCCACGTATCTGCACCCGCAAACACACGGTCAGTGAGATGTACTGCACTGTCAGCACCCATGGCCAACGCTTTGTACAAGACATCTACGGCCTGTGGGGGACCCATTGTCATTACTACGACTTCTCCGCCGTGGGCTTCCTTTAGTTGGATAGCAGCCTCTACGGCTAATTCGCAAAACGGATTCAATATGCTAGGAACCCCGTCACGAATCAAAGTTCCCGTATCTGGGTTGATTTTAACCTCGGCCACTTCTGGCACTTGTTTTACTGGTACTATTATCTTCATAGACGATACACCCCGAAGTGAGTCGCGTAGGCTGCAATCGGGGATAAATGCTTCATTATAAGGGATGCGCCTGATGCCTGAAGTGTTTCAAGATTCAATTGCCGGATTTCTGAAATGCCGTGGTGTCCGCCCTCTTGTTGTGTGAATCAGGGGACGGTGACCCCGTGAATTTGGGGGACATGTCGTCGTAGGATTCTTAATGGACCGCTCCATATAGGAGGTCAGATTAACGAGGAATTGGAAGAGATATCATGAGTGTTGAGATGTTCAAAGACAAGAGAGTTCTCGGCGTATTGGCAGTGTGTATTGTTCTGCTAGTGTTGGTATGGCTGTGGCCAATTGACGACCTTGTGCGGCTTATCAGTGTTTCCGCGATTATCGCATTCGGCTTGGTCTTCTGTTTGGTTTTCTGTAAAAGTGGTGGACAGGTAGGTGCATCGACTGAACCAACAGATACCCCAGCACCAGATGACAGTAAGGAGAAGCGTACTGAAATGTATATCCCGGAAGTGAAGGACCCGTCAGCGTTTCTGAGTGAGCTTCCCATAGAAACCATTGAAGGAATAGGCCACACTTACGGAGAGGAACTTCGAAATGCAGGCATCGTCACTGTTCAAGACTTGCTGGTGGCAGATGTAGCTCAGATTGTAGGAATCTGTGATGTCCCAGACGCACAGGCTGAGCGTTGGATAGCCATGGGCAGATTCGCATGGATAGATGGTATCTCAGAGGAAGACGCTGAAGCCATTGTGTTCGCAACAGGGATTATGACTCTCAATGAGTTGTCTGAGGCGGACCCTGATGACGTGCTATCCAAGATCCTGAAGGCAGTTGAAGACGGCACCGTCCGAGTACCTGAAGGTTACGAGTTCACAATCGAGATGGTACGTCGTTGGATTGATGAGGTCAAGGGAATCATTCTGTAGTTGCGCAACCCTTTTATCTGAGATTCGAAGGTACACGCCTTAGTTCCTTTGAATACCCGTTGAGGTAGTGGAAGAAATGGGCAAAGAGAAGATTATTGGTGCGCTTATCTTCATATTCGCGCTCCTGTTGATGTTGTACTATACTTGGGGACTAGTTCTCCTGAGTCTGTTCCCGGACCTGGTAGCTTGGGTTGAGACCCTTCCAAGTTTCTTAATACCAATACTTGCACCGGATCCGATGTTCCTGATTATTCTCCCGATCTGGGCGGCAGCTGTTCTCATCTCAGTCATTGCTATGTGGATTGGGTGGACCATGCTGACAACCCCGGCACCTGAGCCACTCGAGGACTTTGACTTCGACGAGGAAGAGGTTGCTGAGGAAAAGCCTGAGTAGACTGCTAAAGAACGGGTATCAATTTCTGAAACGTAGAGTGGGGCCTCTTGGCCCTCTCATCTACTTCTTATTCTCTTGTGTAAGTTGAGTGAATACGCCGGTTGATTCGCTGCGTGAGAGCCTTGATGTCCGCCAGACTTACATCTCACTTACTGCTTGCTGGATGAGGTGTACACCCTTTTGACAAAGTGTGTCAGCATCCACTTGGGTCTTACCCTCTGCAAAGCAACGCCAGAGAGGTTCAGTACCAGAGGGACGCATGAGTATCCAGCCCTCTTTGTATACAAGCTTGACGCCGTCTAGAGTGATGCGTTCCTCACTCTCGGTGAGCTCTAGCAGTTTCCCCAGAAGAGAATCTTTTTTCTCTCTCGGAACAGGAACCTTCGTCTTTGTGCTGAAATACTGGGGCAACTCCTTGACAAGTGTTGAAAGGGTCTTATCTTCTATTGCCATAATCTCAACAATCTGAGCCGCCGTCATTGCTCCATCTCTGACTGACTGATGTTCAGGGTAGAATACTCCGCCGTTTTCTTCACCGCCGAGGTCTGCTCCAATCTCTTCTAATCTATGAGAAACCACTACGCTTCCAACAACAGTCCAATCGATTCTCGCACCTGCATTCTTCGCAATGTCTTCTATGAGACGCCCACTACTGACAGGAGTGACAAGGACAGAGCCCTTCCGCCTTGAGAGAACTCGTGATGCTACAATAGCAAAGGACTGGTCGCCCCAAAGAATCCGACCATCCTCATCAACAAAGGTGGACCGATCTGCATCTCCATCGTGCGCTATGCCTAAATTCGCCCCCACTGACTTGACAACACGTGCCAGGTCAGCAAGATTACTTGGAGTTGGTTCGGGGTTTCGTCCAGGGAATCCACCGTCCATCTGTGAGTTCAGAGATATGACTTTGCAGCCCAGTTCTCTCATGAGAATCGGAGTGACGAGTGAGCCAACACTGTTTGCACCGTCAACAACAACTCTGAGACCGCGTTTGCGGATGCTGTCTGAATCAACCTTCAACTTGATTGCGTCAATGTATTCTCTGAGGGCAGTATCATATCCTTGCACACTCCCGATGCTGTCCCAGCTGGCGACCTTGAAAGACTTCTCAAAGTAGACATCTTCGATTCGATTCTCGACCACCCTAGAGACCTCAATTCCGTTCACCCCCATCACCTTGATGCCATTGAACTCAGGGGGATTGTGGGAAGCCGTTACCATCACACCGGCAACACAATCAAGTCTTGGAACCATGAACTGGAGTGTAGGTGTAGGAGCAGGACCTATGTCGATGACAGAGCATCCTGTGGAAAGAAGACCCGATACCACAGCACGAGAGAGCATCTCACCCCCCATCCTTGAATCTCGTGATATCGCAACCTTACCCGGACCAAGAACAGAGCCAATTGCTCTTGCTAGATCCAGTGCCAGTTGGGAAGTCATTCCATCGTTTGTGGTCCCACGTACGCCATTTGTGCCAAACAGTTTCCCCATTCCGTACCACCTGTTGAAACCATGTTACTAGGTGATGACTTAAGAGTATACATGACGCGGTCATCAAAGGTCAGCACAATGAGAATCTTTGGCCGCAAGAACAATAGGAAGTATGAGCAAGCCGCTCTGCTGCTTGCTGATGGGAATGCACCTGAAGCCATATACTTGCTGAGAGAGATAGTGGAAGACAACCCAGACCATACACATGCATTGACTACCCTAGCGGTTGCACTAATGGAAAAACAGCTGGATCCTGACTTGACCAGCCCAATCACTGAAGAGGCTATGAAACTACTCGACCAAGCTGCAGCCTCCGACCTGAAGGATCCCGTCCCCGTTTTCAACAAAGGTGTAATTCTCAGGAACCTTGGTCACCTTGAAGAGGCACTGGAGTGCTTTGAGGCCGCACTTGAGATCGAGGAACGACTTCCATTGGCACTTCTCCACATGGCTGAGATCTACTACGAAATGGAACAGTGGGTGAAGGCTGTGGAGTTAGCAAGGATAGCTCTAATCAGAGATCCGGGAATCGAGGGTGCCTTGAAGTGGGTACAGGAGGCTATGCGCAAGGCCGGATTCTTGGATGAAGATGGGAAGGTCATCGAGGAAAAAACTCCTTGGTACGTTGAAGGGGATGATGGTCGAGTCAGTTACCCCTGATGGTCGATGCATAATCCTTAAATTCACAACTCCTCGGTTCAAGTAAGTTCTGAGTGGTCACGACTATCTCCGAATATCATCTCAGGTGATTACATGTCACAGAAAGGCGAACCAATGTACCGCGGACACCCGCTCTCTGAGCTGGCCAAGATGAACATGGATGAGCTCATCGAGCTACTGCCCTCACGCAGGAGACGAACTCTGAAGAGAGGACTCCCTCCACGTCAGAAGAAACTCCTCATGAAACTCAGGGCTGCCAGAAAGATTCAGAGGAAGGGTAAGGATGTCGTTGTGAAGACTCACTGCCGCGATATGGTCATTCTTCCTGAGATGGTAGACCTTACTGTCGCCATTCACAACGGGAAAGAGTTCATTCGCGTTAAAATCCTCCCCCAAATGATAGGACACGTGCTCGGGGAGCTATCCCCAACCAACAGGCCAGTTAAACATGGATCTCCGGGTATTGGCGCAACAAAGAGCTCGGCATACGTCCCGCTGAAGTAGAGAACATTTCAGACCATGGTGAAAGGTCAGGACACCTTCTTCAGACTTTATTCAGGGATATCACTTTGATGTAAGAAGTATCCAACAGGAAACCGCCGAGTCTCAATAAGGGCAAAGAACCAACTAGCTTGTTGCTATTCAACGAATGAGCCAGAGACCTCGAATCATTGTCTATGCTACTTTCATGAAAATCTTCATCATGGCACGATTCTTGTCAAAGCTGATCTCCATCTCTCGAATCCGCTCGGGATTCGCACAGTATAATGGCTGTCGCATGTCCCGAAGGTTGGGAACTCTACGACAGAGTCTGTCATCAATCAGCCGTCGTAGTGCTGATGAAACCGATCGAGGAGAGAGTTTCACCTCAGAACGAATCTCCTTCGGAGTCATCGGCCCCTTTGTTGTCAACTTGTGAAGAACGACCAATACGCTCAATGGAAAACCTGTGCCAGACACAGTCTTTACCTCATATGATGGCCATCGATTTTGATTCCTGACCAGTGATGTTTCGGCAACTTAACGGTGAAATGTTGCCGTCCACGTATTCATTCTACGCGGCAACATATTTTAATTGTTTTGCCCCAAGCAATTTCGCTAGTTTGGGTGATGGAAGCCCTTGATTCCGGTATAATGATGCAATAATGAACCCAAGGACGTGAGAACCTGAGTAGTGATAGTCGGAGGAGAAAGCGCTCACTCGATCGCAAGGACCTAGAGATACTTACCGCCCTTGACAAGCTAGGAGGAAATGCCACAGCTCAGGAACTGAGTACGCTTGTTTTGGATCGCGAGGGCAAGCCAACTCCAGCTAGGACAATGAGGTATCGGTTATCAATACTCAGAGAAAGGGGAATCCTGCTTCCGTCATATATACAGACCAACGAGAGGAGAATCGGTCTGGGTGAGGGTATACTTGTCCTTCAGGAGAGTTCAGGAAAGAGTGATGCGTTGGAAGAATTAGTCACAGAGATTCCACTATTCTACTGGCATATCCCAACACACGGCAAATTCGACGGTTATCTAGTCCATATGGTTCATGATGTCGAATCACAAGAAATGGTTGACACGATTGCGGGAGCAATGAAAGACTCAGGTTTCATTGATGACTACTACTTCTTTGATATCATGGAGAACGAGCCAAAGTGTATAGACTTCACACACTACAGACCCGAAGGAGGTTGGACTTGGGATTGGCCTGCGTGGCACAGAACCATTCGTGAGGGCATTAAGGATAACGCAGACCTGCCATTCAACGCAGATAGACTGGATACTGTAATAGAGTGTGATGCCAGGGACATTCAGATTCTCAAACAACTCAAACTCAATGCGGATATCTCTACAGCGGACATTGCTGTTCAAGTTGGCATATCAATTGCAGAGGTGAGAGAGAAGCTTCAGAGACTTAGGGATGAGAGCGTCATTAGAGGATACAAACGGGCTTACGGGTTCGTCGGTGACCTACTGTGGTTCTCTTGTTTTCTTGAGATGGATGAAAACCCAGGTGGAATCCTCAGCTGCTTCAACGAACTGCCATTTCCGGGAGGATTCCTTATGGAGAGCAATACCCAATTCTGCCTTCGTTTCGGATTCACAACTGCTGATCTGAAGGGATTCCTTGAAGGATTCAAGCTGTTGCGGCCGTACCTGCGATCATACTTTTTCCAGTTTCATCTCCCTGATCGAAGGGATTCAGAAACTCAAGACATCTACGCCATGTTTGATGGTGAGAAGAACAAGTGGAACATGCCTGTCGATGATTATGTCGCGATAATCCAGCGCCATGCCAGGAGATAGCCTGAAATGGTCAGCTCTCACCTCCAATCAATGATGAATGATAGCGTCATTAGTCCTGTACAACTTCGATAATCGACTGGACATCAAGTAATCCCGTACTACTCATCTAGGTCAGAACTTGCATGTCTTTTGCAGTTTCGAGGTTCTTTTTGACAACTTCTAGCTCTGGTATGATATGTTGCTATCGAGTTCGTCTATAGAGAACAAGGACAACAACAGCAACCAGAACTACACCGACACCAAGCGCCAAGGGGAGTGTGTAGTCAGCAGGAGATGCCATTGAAACCGTGAATCTGATGTAGCCAGAGTATTCGTTGCCAATCTTGATTACATAGCCTGCAGAAGTATCTGCGGGCAACGTGAACGTGGCTTGACCAAGCTCTGTTGCTGCCGCATCAATGTCTGTAAGAGAAGCGAGCGATACATTACCACTCGACATAATCTCAATCCCATCTGCTGTACCAAGTCGTGGACTTAGACAGGTCATGGTCACGGATACGCTGGTTTCTTCACCCAAGCCTCCAGAAATGCCGTCCACCGAAATCTGAACTCGAGGTGTCTGCTCAAGAAGATAGTCAAATGCAAGTTTGGTTTCGTCCCATAACACATTGATATGAGACTTCACTGGGGCGAAATATTCGTAGATGAACTCAGGCACATACTCCCTGATGACATGGGTGGCATTATCGACAATGTCTGTGTATGCTGTTTGCAGGTTACATGAACCGTTATGATACATCTCGAAAGTTATCGGTAGGATGCAGTTTCGCTCGTGGTACATCCAGTCGTCCCACATTCCAGCCGATGCGTCAAGCTGTTTTACAGGTGACTGTGCTCCAATACCATAAATCTCATTGAAACTGTCTGGAAGGATACTCGAAAGATCACCGACTACATTATAGTACAAACTGGGTTCTTCCCAGGTGCCATAATCGTTGTCTGGAAAATATGTACAGTTTATTCCAGTGTGAAGGGAATAGCTCATAGCAAACCTGTGTTGCAGTGCGAAGTCTCGAAACGCCGCAGTTTCCGGTTCTGAGAAGGGTGCAGTTCCATGATAGATTTGAGTTGTAGAATCTGAGGACGAACCCGGATTCCCAAACCCAGTGGGATAGTTTCTGTTGAGATCGACACAACCAATCTCATCTTCATTGACAAGACCATCACCGTCGTTATCTATGCCTTCGTAGTAATCATACTGATACTCCAGAGCACCACCAGTCCCAGTCTTTGTGAAAACATCCCAACAGGTGATGCAACCATCATCGTTCACGTCATCAAAGTAGTCCTCATCAAATAGGCCATCGCCATCATTGTCGAAGGGACGCAAGTTCTTCCGCAGCCAGTAGTACTCTTCATCCACAACGAAATCTAGTCCATCGGGATTCAGAGTGGGAATTACAAAGATTTCTTGAGTGTCGACGTATTCAGTCATCTCGTCATCAACACCATAGTTGTTGAGAAGACGAAGGATGAATCTGAGAGCCATTTCGACAGTGACCTGTTCGCGAGCGTGATGGTGCCCAACTACTAGGGTCTTAGCTTTCTGCTCGGGATTCAGCTCGTTTGTGATGCGAAGACTTGTTATATTCTTCCCTAGAATGCTCTGACCTATTATCTCAAGGTCCACAAGATCAGGAACCAGTTCATGAATTAGGTCAATCTCATCTTGCAACTCCGAAGTGTTGTGAAATTGTCCATCGTAGATTAAGGAGATGTCACTCCAGGTTCTCTCAACGGAGGCGTATTGCACCTGTTCAAACACAGGAACACTGGCCTGCAAAGGGCTCATGCTGCTGAGCGGGGCTCCAAAAAGAGAGAGTAGCAACGAAATCATCAATAGTTGTGTCACTGCCGTACGTATCCCAGTTCACCTCAAACAAATACAGATAGAAACAACTCTCGAGGGGGATGATAATAGGTATTTGTTCAGCGCAATACTGCCAACAGAATCCGATTTGAGCCGTTCAAGCAGCTCGATAGGACGAAGCGTGAACTACCCCGCCTTGAAAGACGGGGCTTCCTGCTTCTCAGCTCCGACTACTGTCGGCAGCTCCACAGGCCCTTCTCCGGGTTCCCCGGATGCATGATAGACATTGAGTCCAATCATCTTGATGTTCAACGCGGCATTGATATCTCTATCGTGAGTTGTCTGACATTCAGGACAGGTCCATTCCCTGTCTTTGAG
>JAUVHR010000256.1 GCA_030593165.1 Candidatus Thorarchaeota archaeon | reverse complement strand
CGGCGCTGCAAGATACTACAGATGCAGCTTGATAGTGAGAGGAATACATTCCACACTTTGATACATGACCTTTCACATGATGTAAGAAGCTGCCTGAACGGAGTTCTTGGGTTTGCTCAGCTCCTTCGAGAGGACTACAAGTCTGAATATGCAGAGATTGTCATTGAGGGACTCTATCGAATTGTCCGACTTGTAGGCCGAACAATGACAACCTTTGATGCTGGATATCAGCTCGGTTCCTTGGTTGAAGTTGATTTGAATCAGCTGATTCCTTCAGTTGGCTCAACCATGATTCCGCCAAGCGCTGTCTTCTCCTGTCGTCCACTTCCTGTGGTCATTGCTGACCCTGTTTCATTGGAGCAAGCGGTACAGAACTTGCTGGCAAATGCAATAGAACACGGCAAAGCTGAGCGAATCGATGTTCGAGTTGAGTCGGTTGATGGCGGAGTCTGCTTACTGTTCCGAAATGACGGGGAACCAGTCCCTGAGGATATTCGCCAGGACCTCTTCAGGAAGCGAGTGAGTTCAAAGGAAGATGGTGGTCTCGGACTGGGGATTGTCCAGCGCATCATGACCGGTCATGGATGGGCGATTAGTCTAGATCCAGGTTTCCCGACGACTTTCAGAGTGTTCATTCCCGCAGCTTCTATAATCACTAGCACTGGAACGAAGTAGCTGCTGTATATTCAGTTCTAGATCCTACACCTTCGACAGGTTTTTCATTAGTTGCATCCCACGGTTACTAGTCCGAATGTTCGCGGTCTAAGTTCGCCAGTGGTAATGGTCATGGCATCAAAGGAAGAGTTACTGCAAGCACTAGAAAAGATGGTTAGCAAGGTTGGAGAACCTAAGATGGAGAAGAAGTTCAGAGACTTCCACCGTCTCCTTTTGATGACCTTCACAGATTTGGAGATTGACGTGTCCATCAGTTTCGAGGGTGTCACTGCCACTATTACAGAGGGTACTCTTCCTGATGCACATTTGACAATCACAACTGATAGTGACACAATCGTGGGTATTCTTAATGGATCGGTCTCTGCGATGAGGTCCTTCATGGGCGGCAAAATAAAGGCTAATGGACCGACACGCGATTTGCTGAAGTTGCAGCACTTGCTCAAGGCATAGTCATTCAAGTATCTCTAGTACTCTTTCATCATTTCCCAGAGGTCCATTTCATCCTCCACTACGTCTTCTGGCAGTTGTGCGGGAACTCCAACTTGCAGTGCAGTGAGATAGATCTTACATGTCCTTTCCAGTAACTGTGCATTATGAAGGGCGTCACCTAGGTTCTTACCTATGCAGAATGCTCCATGATTTGCCATGAGAGCAGCACTTCTTGACTCGATCGCCTCTAAGATATGATTCGCCAAATCCTTTGTACCTGGCATTGCATATTTTGCTACTCTAATATCTCCACCTAGCTTTGGCACAACCTCATCGATTATTGGTGGCAGCGGTCTATTCAGAAGTGACAGTGCTGAAGCATATACACTATGTGCATGAACAATTGCATTGGCATCTTCCCTATTGTTGTACACAATCAAATGTGCTGGCGATTCAACACTTGGGTTCCGGTCTCCTTCTATGGTATTGCCCTCTAAATCAAGGATTACTATATCTTCAGTTGTCATTATTGCATAATGGACCGAGCTCGGGGTGATTACGACTTGGTCATCCACTCTGACACTAGCATTTCCTGAAGAGCCAATCACCATGTCAAGGCGAAGCATCTCAAGACAAGTATCCAGAAGTTCCCTTCTCTGTTCATCGTACACGGTTATTCACTTCCATCCCAAATCTCTCTCCAGCGCTTATAGTAAGAACTGTATGTTTTGGTTCTCTCATCAGGTTCGACAGGTCTGCTCCATTGAACCATGACCTTTGAGGCATCCCCAAGGCTCGAATACTCTCCCGAACCAACTGCTGCACAGATGGCTGCACCCAGAAGACTGCCTTCGGATTGCGAAGGAACTTGCACCTGTCTGTCAAGTACGTTAGCCAGAATCTGTACCCATGTTCTTGAACGGGTCAGTCCTCCAATCGTCTTGACAGCGGTTGCTTTGGAGACCTCCTCCAACTGCTCTAGATTCCCTCTCACTGAGTAAGCAATGTTCTCCAACACAGCATGGATCAGGTTTGCAGAACTCAGCGGAATCACTTGAGGCAGGGCAGGTTGCGGGAAAACCATCCTTGCCATCTTCACGTCAGTGATCTGCCGTGTATTCATAATGGCCGGCCCAAGCGCGGCGTACGTCTCATGACTGCCAGGTGGGACTTCAGCAAGCAACTCGCCAAGACTTCCGAAAACTCGCTTCTTGCACTTCTCTGTATCCTCTGACTGCTCACAGAGGAGTCCAACTACCCAATCGAGATATGCACCTGTCATGGTAGCATTGCTCTCAAGTGTCCACTGCCCAGAGACCGCATGACAACCAGTCCACACCCGCTGTTCTGGTAGACACACATGGTTGTTCAGAACAAGCATGATTGGTGTTGTGCTGCCCGCTATGACCCCCAATTCACCTATTTCCGCTTGGAGTGCTAGGAGCGCGCAGTGTGTATCTGTGCTTCCCTGAACAACATCTATTCCCTTGCGAAGTCCACATTGCTTTGAGGCTTCGGCAGTCACTTCTCCGACTATCTCGCCCGCGGCGTGGATCTCTGGAAGTATGTCAACGTTCACACCGACTGCCTCTGCAATCTCTTCACTCCACTTCAAAGTCCTCACGTCAAAGAACCCTGTGGAGCTTGCAGCGGCTGGCTCAGTAACGTAGTTACCACATAGTCGGTATGTTATCCAGTCATTGATTGGAAGAACATGCGCAATCTCACCGAATATATCGGGTTCTTCTTCTTCGAACCATGCTAGCCTGCTTGGTCCGAACATCAGGGGCGGCCAACAGCCGGTGATGTCATGGTAGGATTCCCCAAGTGACTCTTCGATGACGTATTGTGTCATCGCTCCTCGTGCGTCGATGTTCGGGGCTCCATGCAATTCCGTTCCATCTTTGTTTAGGATGACAAGACCTTGGCGTTGGCTAGTTGTGGCAATTGCGGTCAAATCGGTGTCAGTTATTTTTACGCTCTCGATGGCCTCGATGACCACGGTACAGATTAGCTTCCAGAACTCTTTTGGATCGAACTCCTTTGCTATCTCAAACAACTCTGGTGTTGAGTACTCCCATGAGCGTCGGGCTATCGAAACAACCTCTCCTTGCTTGCCTACAACCATGCAGCGAACACCGGTGGTCCCTGCGTCTATTGCAGCTACAACCATTGAATCACTCCCTATTGGCTAAGACCTCTGGATTGAGAATGTTATCAGGCATCTCTCCATTGAGGAATGCTATGATATCGCGAGTTATCATCTGGGATTGTCGCCGGATTGTGCCCAATGTGTTACCTCCTACGTGAGGGGTGACCGTGACATTGTCGAGTTCTAGGAAGATGTTGTCACAGTCTACAGGCTCCATCGAAAAGACATCCAAACCTGCTCCGCCAATGATACCTGTTTTCAAAGCATCGAGCAATGCGTATTCATCTGTGATTGAAGCGCGTGCGGTATTGACGAAGATTGCAGTTGGCTTCATCATCGCAAATTGTTCCTTTCCAATCAGGCCCTGGGTTTCTTCGGTAGGAGCACAGTGTACCGTCACAATGTCGGACCGTTTCAGGAGTTCCTCGAGCGTGACAATCTCTGCATCAACTTCCTTTGCTCGTTCCTCAGAAATGTAAGGATCGTACGCCACGATACTAACACCGAAGACTTTGAGCCTCTTGGCCACCTCAACACCTATTCTTCCGAGACCTATTATTCCGGCAGTCTTTCCATGAAGCTCGATTCCAGTAGTGGCCGCATAGATCTCAGCGAAGTCGCCAAAGTCATCAACCATGAAGTCGTTCTTGAGCATGCGGTCAGCTCTTACTATCCTACGTGCCTGAGCAAGAATCAGTGTGATGGTTAGCTCAGCCACTGCTATTGCATTTCGCCCTGGCGCTGAGATAACTGGAACTCCCCTTGCCGTGGCAGCGGCTACCGCTATGTTGTTCGGACTACTCCTTACGCTTGCGATCAGTTTGAACTCGCAGGCGTTAATGATTTCCTCCTTGATCTCATCACCCTCGACGATCACGATGTTGTACCCGCCATCCTTTAGCTCCGCCAGAAGGGACTCTCCCAGATGGAGTTCTCCGGAGTCGAGCCAGCTCCTGTAGACTATCTCTATGCCTGCTTCACGGAGTTCCTCCAGAGAGGATTCAAGAAAGGGAGATGTGACGAGTGCTTTCACGGTGATCACCACGAATCCGCTGGATTCCTTGATACTACAGGAGAAGCTTCTGCAGCTTGAGAAGGTCCGGTACTTCTCCCTTCGTTTTCAGTTGACCGGATGAGTATGCGGCCATTGGACTTTGTGTCTTGTCGAGTATTCCCAAGAAGACCATTGAGTCCGTTGTTACAACGAGCTCGGCATCATCAACTAGTCCCTCGGCAACTTCGAGCAGTTCCGCATCACCTATTCTCATGTAGACATTCGTGTCGATGTCAGGGAAGACGAACTGCACGGTCTTGTTGTAGCCCTTGAACCTGCGCTGAATCTTCGGGTTCTCAAATTTGGTTGCGAACTCTTTGATTCTAGTAATAATCTGTTCCTTGACCATTCCGATAACCGAATGATATCAGAGCGACATCACGGTTATATCTTCTGTGACATGCAGGGCCAACGAGACATCTCTCGTTTTGCATCTTCTATTCCCTTGGGGACGTAATCTCGTGGGGTCCCATCTCTGTGACCTTTGGCGACTTCCTATCCGCGTTGAGATATGACACGATAATTCTCTTGATTCTTACAGTGCTTCCACAGCCCTCTTTAGGCTGAACCCAAACATCCAGTGGTTCCGTGCTTTCCCCAGGTAGGACAATGTCTTGATGACTCCAGATCATCCCAGCTAGCAACATAGTGACATCCTCTGAGAGCGCAACTTCCAGATGCACTTCAGTTGCTGGTCCTTCTCCCATATTGGTCACCCAGACCTGATAGTGGAATCTGCTTTTTTGAGTGTCTACCTCTTGGAGTGCTGTTTCAATCTTGAGGTCAGGACTTAGTGTTTCAGCTTTGATCTCCGTCTTGGTTGTAAGGCTGAGTTTTCTAGTTGGAGTATACGTGATTTTCGAATCAAAATGGAGCATATGTATTCCTGGAAGTTCCGGAGTAATGTGGGAATTCAATGTCACAGTTTTGCCAG
>JAUVHR010000069.1 GCA_030593165.1 Candidatus Thorarchaeota archaeon | reverse complement strand
GGAAGAGCCATCTCACCACTGACATACTTTCCGGACGGAAGAGCAGCCACAACCTCATCCATTCGCTTGGTCTCACGAAGAATCCATGGTGCTTTCTTGATAATCATCTGCTGAATCTCATCCTCTTCGTCGACCATGACGAGAATGTTCTCTGCCTCTGAGAGCAGTGGAACTGGTTGCTTCTCATCTTCTGTCTGGAACTCCTGGACCGCTGTCATAACAGTCTGACCGGGGCCGCGTGAGAGAACATCCTTGAGCTCTTCGATGTAAGATTTCATGGATAAAACTTGAAAGAATGTTGTTACTTCTTTTAAAGGAGACGAAGCCCATGTGGCTTAGAGCTCTATGTAAGCTCTCACTTTTTAGCCGATTATCCAATTATCAATTAAGATTCCAGAGAGTATGTGGTCACCATGAAGGAGTGGAATGAGTTCTACGACCAAGTGCATAAATGTCAAGCCAAACTAGCAAAAGAAGAGCTTGGGATTACCGAGAAGACCGAAAACATTGATGAGAAACAAGTACTTGAGTTGATGCGGTTGTATTTTCACTGTTATCATCAAACACTTGGAAAAGCTGGTGTTGCTAGGTTTGATAGGCTTGTTGAAGAACTCTTTAGTGGTCTAGAGAGGAGTTTCGAGAAGATAGGCGAACGGCTTTTCAAATATCAGATGAAATTCATTGACCCAAGAATTTTGCTCGATATTAGGGAGGCTGAAAGAAAGATTGATGCGGTTGTGTTAGAAGAGATTGATGAGGTATTGAACTCAGAAGACTCTAGACTTCTTGCTCGCATGTACATAATCTCATTTTACAATAACATAGTCCATCAGGCTCTTCTCCAGAAATTGTCACCGTTCTTAGATATCCTCTCACTGTCAGAACAAACTCTCGGTCTGGATATAGAATGGGTGTGTGCACTCATTGCAGTTGTTCTAGATGAGGCATTAGTAAAAGAAAAACTCAGAGAACTTGGTTTTGAACCCAAGCGAACAGACTCATTTCATAAACTAATGCAAGAACTTGTTTCATGTATTAAGAAAGAAAATATTCGACCACAGATGGATGTATTTCTGACAGAGGGGTTTAGGAATGTCAGACATGAAATTGTTCATGATCCTACAAGGTGGAAGCCAAGTGAAGATGAAGTGAACACTATAATTCATCACACAATGGAACTGGCAAAAGGTCTAGAAATATCAAAGACGATTGAATAGACTACCAGACAGTCTCATTTCGAAGAAGGGGGGCTCCAGTGGACCATCCCACGGAACGCGAGCTTGAGGAAACGACCGAGTGCTTCGAGGTTTTGGTGTGGGAGGAGCCTGCTGTTGGTGCCGAGCTGTACGGCCTGTAATAATCCTAGGAGAGTCCCTTTCGTTTCGAATTACCAAGCCAGTTCTGAATTTTCCTCATAAAACCCCATATTCTCTCAGAACCTATGCTTATTGATCCAGTATCAACCTTTGAAAGAAATGTGACAATCCTCTTCATTTTATCTCCTGATGAAATGCCAAATTCTACATTCCATGATTCCAACTCACCATATGGAACAACAAACAATCCATACTGAGTTAGTTCAACAAGGTAAGCTTCGGTTTTTTTCTTGATATCATCCGATAATGTGTCTATCCCTTTGCCTTTCATTGATTTTTTCCCCAGTGATTTCCATGACGGTAAGAGTTGTGCTCGCAAATACTGAAGACGAGTTAAGTCTGGATCTTCTATCAAGCATGCCTTCTTCAATTTACTAAGATTGGTTCCTCCATCATAGACCACATCAAAATCAACAATCGCGACAGCAGGGAGTCCAATCTTCCTTAACGGTTTCACTGCTTTCCATTCATTTTGATGACCGTATGTATGAATGAAGTGTGTATCTGAAATTCCAGTGTCATTCTCAAGCATTATCTGATTCACAACATCGTAAAACACTCTGTCTGGATCACCTTCAGTAACAATAACGCTTTGATAGAAGAATCCCTTGTAAACATGAGTTGTTCTGAGAAATGCGTCCTTTCTAAGACTCTCGATTTCAAGGGGAGATACCTCTCTTACTGTTGCACCAACTTGCGAATCATATGTCAACCGTATTATGGTCACATTCTGTTTGCTTCTTGAGGCTTCTAAACAACCTTGAACAAAGTCTGGTGAATGAGTTGAAACAAAGAGATGCCCCTTACGTTTCAATGCAATCTCTGTCATTTTTTGTCCAAAAACTCTAGCAAGAGGAGGATGAAGGAAGACATCGGGATCATCAAGAAGAATGAAGCGCTGATTTAACCCAATTAGAGCTGCAGCCATTCCGACAAATAATTGGATTCCTGACCCTAATTGTTCTATTGGGGTAGCATTCCTCAGGAACTCTCGGTCTAGAGGTACTCGAGTATTTGGCACTCTATCAGCTGGGTTTTCATTACTCATTCTAATCCTAACTTGTCCAGCTGTGAGATTGTCAAGTAAGAAGAAAAGGTTCGGCCAAACATCACTGCAAAATCTTCGTACGAGTCTCTCTTTTTCAGGGAATTTTAAGAGATTCATCAAATGATTGTCAGGAGGTGCATCGAGGTTGGATACTTCTCGATTCTGAATAAGACGTTGAAGTTCATATCCTGCAAGTCGGATGGTGTGAAATTGGACTAAATTCGCTCTTAACTCCCTATCATTTCCGCGTCTTAACCATGTTTCTAAGTTACTTACTGCAAGTCCAGTAGGATTATCTCCACGTGTACTTTTCAGTGAGAAACGTGGAATCATTATCGTTCCTGCAGAAGTCGATTGACCAGATGAGTCCTCAATCTGGATCTCCTCTGCAATTTCCACTAGCTTTTCTGTTCTAGAGGAGTATTCTATATCCACATGTTCAACAAGCTTCTTAGTGCCTCCCGCACCAAGGTCCTCCTCAATTTCTCGAAGACAGAGACTTTTCCCAGAGTTATTCGGTCCGACTATTATTACAATGGACTTCACATCAATTTCCATCTGAGAAGAATCATCCGGATTACCTATCTTGAATTGAATCTTTCTAATTCTCAATGAATATCCCCCATCAGGTTGTACCATTGTTTCCTTGTGATGGTGGTTTTGTATCTTCTTCAGTGTGCAACACGGATCCAATGGCTATCACAGAAGATGGTGGCTTTTCTTGAGGAGTTCTGCTTCTTTGAAATTCAATAATGAGAACAGTTGCTACGTTACCTAGAACAAAGAAAACAAGGGGTTCGAGTTGCTCCCAACTCACCATTTCGGGTGCTCTCACATATATATCTGAAATCTGCCACAAACCTTGGTCACTAGTGCCAATGAAAAGCTTGGAAAATGAATAATAATAATGAATACAGAATGGATGAAAACCAGTTGTTGTAGTTTCTTCCAAGAGTTCAACATTGTAGTCATATAAATCCAAAAAACAAACACCCTTGCTGGTTGCAACTATCATCTTGTGATTTGTGACATCAAGTTCAAAGTCTCGTATCTTTGGGGAGGGTAGACCATCTCGTTCTCCTAGTGTATAGAGATATTTCCAGTGATTATCCATAAAGCGGCAGATGTGCAAACCATATTGTGTGCCAATGAACAGATCAGATGTTCCAGAGTAGTACTCCATACAATAAACTGCTTTGGTTGGGTCTGGAATGTCTACGACATTGTAGAGAATTTCATCTGACGTATCATAGACGTGGAACCCACCACTCACACTCACCAGAAGTTTGTCTGTTCTGTGGTTCAGATATGTTACTTGATTGGATAAAAGACCATCAGATGTGGTAATATTGATTGCTGTGTAGTTACTACGGTCAAATATGATTATTCCTGTAGAATCCCCACCAAGGTATATCTTTGATGGATTGTCTTCAGTTGTTATTGTATTCAGATTGCCATCATACATGACATCTGGTACAGCAACATTGTATAGATTCCCATAGTCATATACCTGAAGAGAACCATTTGTGTTTACCAAGTAAATGGCACCCCCATAAAATATGAAATCCTCAATAGAGAATCGACCTTCCGGCACATGAATTGTTTCAGTCACGTTGTCGTGGTATAAATCGTAAAGTATCAGATGTGAAGAGTTGGTAATGGCAAGTGTAGAGATCGGATTATACTCCAAGCCCTTTATGAAATCGTCTGACATGATTGGAATATTAGATAGTCTGGAAGGTGTTTGAGAAGAATATCCGACCATTCCAACTACAATGATGATTATTATAATTGCTATCACAATGCATTGATTCTTAGAAAATCTCATTTCTCTTGAATCCCCCGTCAATTTGTTGGATGAGTTGGCCCCAGACGAGAGCATAGTTTGGTGAACTACACAGTGGTCCAAAAAGAACCTCTGCTTTCTCGTTCCATATCCACATCAAGAGTCGTTCATACCTATTTTTAGCTTTCGGGCCCTCGTATTTGATTTCAATCCCCTTCAAAGATGTGCGATTTGTTTACTTGCTCGCGGTTCACCTCATTACTCTCGTGAATCTCTTTTGAGCATGACAGATTCACCTGTGAACCATCGTCGTATTACTTCAATAGAAACACCTAGGAACCTTTTCCCATCGAAGGTCAACCTCATCATTCCTCGAATACTCCTAGTCCTCTGGGCCCAAATACGACAGCTGACCAAGCCAATCCATCTAGGAATGCAAGCCCCAAGGCGATCCAGACTGTAATTATTGACCATATCCGATCCCCAAGAATGTCGGAAGCCGGGAAGAACCCCACGATGAATCCCATCATTATGAAAGTTGCCAGATAGATAAGACCAGCCCCAATCACACCTTCAATCCGGTCAATGATGTTCTCCTGCTTTAGAACAAGATTCTCAAGATGGTTCGTATACTCGTCCAAATTCTGACCCGAAGGAATCAAGCCACGCTTCAACTTGAAACCATCTTTTTCAACTGTGGCTGATGAGAATGTAAGTATGATAGCGGTAAAGGAACAGAGGACAAAGACCACAAGACCAATACCAAGATACCCTTGAAAGGGTGGAGAAATGTTACTCAGCCACAGTGTTGCTCCCGTGCCAAAACCAAATAGAACAGCTGCTCCTGTTCTCAGTCCACTTATTGTGCCGTCTAGATGATTAGATTGTGCAATGAGCAGCTGCTCATCAAGAAGATGTTCGTTTTCTCTTTCTTCTGGCTCAATCTTAGCTTCCTCCTCAGGTTTATAGACTCTCCACGCAACAAAGATTAGTCCAATAAGAATAGGATGACTTGCCCAATACAAACCTGTCGTGACATGGACCTTCTGTTCATAAAGAACCTCATAATCGGAATATCTAACAACATAGGTTCCGTTGTAGTCGTTGTATTCCAGACCTGTTCCATTCCAGACCGTGACAGTGAGTTGATATATGACTTCGGTTCCTCCCTTCTGGCGTGGGATGGTAAAAGCGATAAGGTTCTCAGAGGTCGTGGAGTTGAAACTATCCTTCCAGAAGGTCCTATAGCTAGTCCACCACTGTCGGTAGTTCCACGAACTCTGCGGGTATGGCTGACTGGCGTTGAAGTACTCTCCCTGAGTACCATTAGAGTAGTAGAAGTACACAAACCGAGTATCTCCATATTGAGATGTGTTCACCCAGAACCAGATAGTTTCCGAACCACCGCTTGTCGCATTGATCACTCTGGACATCCACAGAACGCGATCGGTCCCATTCCATATGTCATGGAAATCTGAATTGACTATCGAAATATCAGCGTTCAAATCAGGTTTCGATACATTTGTGAAGTAGACTATGCCGATAGACCCCGCAATCAGAATCAGAAAGAACCCAACTGTGATAGTTCTACCACCACGGAGGCGGATGGCCTTCTTGGTCTTCTTGCTTGCACTCTGAGTCATGATACATCCCCACCAGCGATTCCTAGGTTAGAATTCAGAGTGAATGTATTTAGTGTTTGTGCTGCAAGTGCTGTGAGCCATTTGATTGACTGAGGGACGGGCCATGCAGGAGATGACCTAACAGATTCAAGTTCGGGTGATGCTAGACTGAACAGATTGTACCGTTCTGATTGATTAGTCAACTCACTTGCCCAATCCTTTAGATTTGAAACGCCTTCAAGTACAGTAGGCCATGTCGTTGCTAATTGAATAGCATCTATGCACCATGAGAGTGTTATGTCAAAGGGCATCAATCGCTGATTCATATGATATATTCAATGCATCAATCATCCACTTAGTAACAAGCACTACAGTCACAACCATCGTAATAACACAAAATCCGAATATGACTATTGCTAGCCCAGAAGTTAGCATTATGTCCCAAGGTATCAGCAAGACTGTTCCAAGGTCTCCTACAATTCCGCAAAGAATCGCTAGTACTCCTGTCTGCATTGACTGTCGCATTCTTGATATCAGGAATAATTGCCTCTGAATTCTTCTGTACACCATGAACCGGAACTCATTCTCATCTACCACTGGAGGAAGCAGGTCATACGAAATGATTCCTTTTTCTCCCTTTATCATGGTGTCACTTAGTGATACTACCAGACAATAGAGATTGGCAAGGATTGCACAAAAAATCCCAAGCACCATTAGATCAAGAAAGGCATAGAGAGTGTTTTGACTCTGAAGAAACAATAGAAATCCAATAGAGAGCCCCATGAACACTCCCGAAATGGTTCGATGGCTATTCTTCATGTCATCAAGACGATCAGACCTATGAACCAAATCTGATGTTGAAGGGTATGAAGGTTCTATGCTTTGTGCAGGTTCACTGTCTACAGAATCACTAATACTACTCCGAATGATACCTGCCGCTTCTGCCGCTGCTCTCTCTGAGCTATAATCCTCTGGTTTCTTTCTGACAGCATTATCATAGAGATAAGTATTAGCAACAAGAAGGACAAGTGTTAAACCGGTGAAGAAATGGCCTCTAGTTATTAGATCAGAGTTATGATCATTCTCGCCTTGAGAGTAAAGAACTGTGTAGTTGCCACCTCTCATAAAGCATGTACGTAGACTATTATTCTCAGTCCGACATACTAGTGCATATTCCACCGTTGTATTAGCCCTCTGCTTTGGAATTGTGTAATCAATGAAGTTCTTATCAGTTGTGTTCCCAAATGGATTTTCAAAAGGACTCTCAGGATGATAGTACCACGCAGTGTAAGTATCAGTCCACCAAAGGTAGTTTGGCTCCCCCAAATCATCTGTACGATTCTCCCCTGGTAGAAAGGTAGTTCCATTATAATAGCCAAAATAGACATAGGTCGCATTGCTGAAATAATCTAGGTCCAACCAAAACACAATTCTTGTGGAGGAATCACTTGTTGCATTGCTAACTCCAGACTCGTAGAACGCCCAATGTGTGTCATTTATCATTGTGTATTGATGATCTGAGTTGTTACGATCAATATGATACACAACGTTTAGGTCTCTAGCTGCCCATGTGTTCCCAACAATCAATACTAGCCCTAGAAGCGCTAATGCAAATAGGAGTGTCTTTCTTGGTTTCTCCTTTTTGATGTTGAACTCCCACTTCTTCTTCTTCAAATACCAAAGGGCTACAACGATTAAAGTTGCAGTATACACTACTATAATCGTAACAAATGATGTGACAACAAACATTGAAAGCTCTAGACTTGAGAACCAGACCAAGTCAAAGGATAGCACAATCAATGCAAATGCTTCGATGATTAACACAATCACCATTGATAGAAAATTCTCCACTCGTGTCAACTGAATCACTATTCCCCATCTAGTCCCTATGCATTAGACCACTATTGTGTTAATAAACCATTTCAGAATACTGAAGTCGTTTGTAATGATTCTGAATTTCTGATTTATCGATCACTTTGCGAATATCAGCTCGAATAACGTTGGGTATTCATTTCTTTTTCCAGTGGTCAATGGCCTTATACTATTATGCGAAGAAAGACATAGAAGATGGTGTTCAGTATAAAAAGAAACTCAACAATGAGAGAAAACTTGAAGAACAAGGTGAGCAGCCCATTTACATGAATAAGTCGGGGGATATGATATAATGGTTGTATGGTCTGAAGCATATCACAATGTATCAACATTTTCTAAGTGGTGGTTTTCGAATTAGATTTTTCGATTTTTCCACCACTTCACAATCTCTGTCAGGATTGCAACGAGTAAGAATGCGCCTGCCCCAACATCAGCAATAGAGAGTTGTTCAAACGTAAACAAATCTCCTACAATCACATCTCCCACCAGTGTTTCGCCAATAAGACCAACAAACGCTACTGGGAGTAATAGGGTGATAAGCCACAGAGACCGAGAATCAAACTCACTTTCCCTTTTTTTCATTAAGTCCTTAACTTCTAGACCCATATGAAGAAAGCATAAACCTGAAAGCCACAGGAGTCCATAAGCAAAAGCCATCTCTCCTGGGCCAATGAATGGCTTTACAGCAGGCAAACCTGCAACCAAGACTGACATCAAGATCAAGAAGAATCCGTAGACTGTAGAAAGGTTCTGGACCACATCAGATTTGCTCAACTCTTCATTGTTCGTTCCCATTTGATCACCAGAGTTCTCTTTGATTATTCGTATGCATCACTAGATACAGGACTCCATACTCCTCAGTCGTACTCATTGATGCTCCCACAAATACACCACAATTGAAAAGAATAGAAGCTCAATCCAATATTGCCAGATGGTTAGCACCATGCTATTATTCCTTCAATAACTCTCATAGCTGTACGTTTGAGCGCAAAACGATAAACTATACAAGCAAGAAGGATAGCAAACGACTCAGATTGCTTTTGCCAGCATACGTATAGAAAGTAGATTGCTACTCCCAAGTATAATGCGATTGCAGCCCACTTCCACCATAGTAATGGTGAGCGATGCTCTCTACCTTTGTTTTCCTTAGACCTCGTTCTCTCTAATTCTTCAATTAGGTTCTCAATATTGTCAAGAACACTCCCAATTCCCTTCTCTGTGTCAACTTTGCCGAACACTTCAACCAGTATTTCATAGATTTCAACGGCAACATCAGGATCTAGTGCGTTGTCCAGAAGACTATCTTGAAAGGTTGATAGACTCTTTTCTCGTATCTTTTCAAACTTAGCCCTATCCTTAACTAGCTTGTCCAAATCATCAACTTTCTTCTTGGCAAGTTTCTTGCGTTCTTTCCTGAAGAGCTTTAGAGTTTTATCCAGTTGTATAATGGATTTGTTATGTTGTTTCTTCTCTCTCTCTTCATGTCTTGTTCTCCTATCGGGTCGTTCTAAAGAATGAGCAAGCCGACCCTTTCGATGTTCAATCTCTTCTAGAATGATAGAGTCAAGAGATAACCAAAAGCTATCCATAGTTTCTGGAATCCCTGCATACTCTGCATGGATTCTATCTTCAGCCATTCCTCTTAGTGCCTCAGGACTAAAAGGTGATTTCAACTTCTCGATTACCAATACAATCGTCCCCTATTATGAAAAACCATCCCCGTCATGATGGTCGTATATTAAATAGTATATTTGGTTATAAGTTTATTACATAAGCGTACTAATCTCCGTTCTTTACGACCTTAAATTCCGCTATAATGGCTGTCCGTCGATGAAAGTATATCCTCCCGGACCTAGAATCAAAGACCTTCTGATCAATCCGTTCCGCATTACCCATAGCTGCCACATGCACTTGGTCGCGTAGTTCCTCAAGAGTAACGGGTTTAAGCTCATGCAGGGAAACCAGTCCTGTCTTGTACTGTGGTGAAAGTGTGCTCCTGAAGACTCACGATAATAATACTCCATCCAATCTTCATCGAGTAGGTTACTCCTCGTCCAATCATCGAAAGCATCGTCAGATTGAGATGGGATGTCCACTAAAGTTGTCCCATTTTTGAGTAATATTTGTTCTTCATTCAATAATTTACTCTCAATCATTCGATTTCTTATTCGTCCTATGGCTTGGAATTCTCGTATCACTATGTCAACATATTTTTGGATATGACGAGGATTTGGATGTTCTACACTATCCCATTTCCGGATTAGGAGCTCATCGAGAATATACAGCAAAATTGGGAGTCGAAGATAATCGGCAGTCAGACTTTCATTATCTGATTCTCCAATTGATTTAGAAAGGTCATTGATTATTAATAAGAGCGCTGGGAGGATCAGAGTTTTTTTCTTTGAGTACTTTCTCTCCAATTGCATCCAAACTGAATCCAACTCCTTTTGAAACAGGCTTTGTATCATTTCCTGGCCTACAATTCTCTTGATTGGAACAACGGACACCTCTACATATCTTACTTCAAATGATGTGGTTTGATTCACTTGAAGGATTAAAAATCCTGCATATCTGTCACAGAAGTAATTCAGAGTTGAGGACAAAGCAATCTCAATCCGTTAGAGTGACAGGCGATATCGCTAGAAAAGTAGCCAGAGGTGGTAGAAGGAAGCTTCAGAATAATGATATCGGAGCATTTGGCGAACTCGCAACCAAGTCATTTCTTGAAACCCGCTTCCCGCACACACTCATAGTAAGGGGGGCGCGATGTGGGTGCCTGGATGCAGAGGACAACGACATAGACGTGGCGTTCGGACCTGTGGAGGGTGACAGGTTCGTTGCGATCAATGCCAAGTTGTTCCTGAGTGAGCGAGATGGTAGTGTGATCCATTCAAGTCCTGAGTTCAAGTATGAGCCACATATGACAGTAGTAGTGGAGTTACGGAAAAAAGAGAGCAAGGGAGTAAGAACTCATTACAATGTGATGTTGAACAGTCTAGAGATAGAAACGCAGGTTCAGGCAAAGAAGGGAGAGCGATTGGTGGATTGATCTAGCGAGGATGGTGGAAATCCTTCAGTTCAGTGTTCCAAGGAGCAAAGTTAACAGATGCGAAAGATGTAGATATTGAGCAGGAGGAGTCAGAAGATGAATGAAATTCAGAGACTACGAAAAATACTCGAGTATTTTGATTTAGCTAAGGAGTTCGACACCTGGTTTAGCAATTGGTTTCAACCTCTAGCAAGTCCAGTTCCATTGATCGGGATCAATTCTAGGGAAGTTGGTTCCTGAGATTGTGCGTGTGTGCGGGAAATGACTGATGGAATGATTGACGAACTCAGGAAAGCTCTAGATGCAGCAGAGGATATACAGGGAATGCTTGAGGCACTCACAGTTACCGTGTCTGTCCATGGAGTTGAAGTCGAAGAAGAAGGCACCTATCTCGTCATCCTGAGAGTTGTAAGCAAATGACTGCTACGACCTCAAATAGCCTGATCAACACGGACTGACATGGGATATCGAACCTCTTCTAATCCAGACAATCTGAGTTACCAGGAGATCTTAGAGAAAATCAAGTTCTGTCCTATCTGTGGACCCCGATACTCCTCAATTTGACCTATGGGGCCCATTGGCATGGTTTGAGTCCCCCGGCACGATTGGTCGTCATCAGCTGATAAGAGGGCATCAGATCAGAGTCTTCTTGGATTGGGACAAGATGGCTGGACAGCTAGTTGACGAGGACATCTTTGCCAGTATCATCCTCAAGAGTCATTGGCGGGAAGTCCAGACCAACTACACACTCACCTCGGTCAATGATACAATAACAATTGACCTTGGCGAACTGTTGGCAGCGGTGAACAAGGGAGTCCCAATCTGGAAGTCTGATTGGGAGGAGGCCCAAGCACCGCCGCTCGTCCTAGTACTACTGTATGATGAGAATCCTGACGACCTGACTAATATTGTTGACAGAGTGCGGAATCTCATTGACTATAATCATTTCCCTGTCAGAATGGAGATGGACCGAGACTACATTGCAGAGTACGGCCGTATGCGAGGAGAGCAAGCAGCCGCATATGAGGAGAGAGCGGTCCTGATGGTCGGTCTGGGAGCTGTAATGATAGCTGCATCACCGTGGATAGGAGGAACTTCTGCAGTCTGGGGAATGGACATGATAGTCGGTGCTGTCACTGGACGGTCTATGTGGGACCATGCGGCTCTAAACATGATGAGGGCTGCAAACGAGCTCACGAGAGGCCTTGGTCGGGCAGTCGCATCTGAAGACTGGCTTGTGTTTGACGACCAGTATATTGACAGCTTCAGCATATGGCACATGACATCTGACCGGACCACTGACCTCATCTTGTGTGAGGCATTGGCTTACATGATCTCCGCGGGCTTGCGGGGAGTAGGAAGTCGTGTGGCAAAACTGGCAAGTAAGGCCGATGGATGGATGGCTCGGAATGTCCATACGCATTTCAGTCTCTCGGGACTGAAGAGAACTCTCAGAGGGTTTGCAGA
>JAUVHR010000340.1 GCA_030593165.1 Candidatus Thorarchaeota archaeon | reverse complement strand
GGAACATTGGTCCTCATCACGGTCTATCCTATGGGTTCCTCTTTTCATTTCGAAGAGGAGGTTTCAGAGGACCTTCAGACTCCTTTTGAGTTGAAACTACTTTTATTCAGAAGCTGTGACATCGTTATCACTTTCAGCAATGAGATTTCACTGGTGTACGAGCTAGATGTCCATTTGAACGGGTTGAACTTCATTGACTCAGTTCTGAGGATAGAGCAGGATACGGACTCAGTCATGATAACTGGGCTCTATGGTAACATCAAAGCTATTGATAATGTCACAATAGTGCTCAACTCCATGATATCGTATGACATTATCATTATGGAGGGAAGGAACCTTCATACGACAGTGTCCTACAGTAATAACGTGACTCTCACGGGTGCATCCTTCACTTACGACAGGACAAGCGGGACCATAGCTTTCAATCTCGACGAAGATGTGGCGTTCGGACCCACTGATTCATTTCAAGTTGAGATAGGGCTTGGTGGAGATTACTGGCCATCAAACGTAGATATCAACATCGACCTTCCACGCGGACTTGATGGGGAAATAGCAATCAGGGCCGACACACTGAATGCAAACAACATCGCAGGATGGGTCTTTCTGGGCGCGGGGGCCGGTCGGTACGGGTACGCGTCCAAATTTGACCCTGAGCGACCAATGATTGACCTCAACATAAGGGCTGATGTTGTGGACCTCTCGCTGACCCATTAGTTTTTGCAAATTCTCCATCTAGTTCCCAATCATGTCACCTTTCTCAAAGCTCTAGCGACATGGTTAAAGCCGGAACCTTCATTGTCAGTTTCGATGTCGCCAGTTGAACTCGTCCGCACCTCACTTGGGACAGCAGTCCAAATAGGGCTCGAGGCTGCAAGATTGTTCCCCCCTTTTTTCACAACAGCCTTCCTGATGACATACAGTGAGGATGGCTGCGTGGCCAACTGTGCGTTTTGTCCTCAAGCTAGAGAAAGCAAATCCGCACCGCATCTCCTCTCAAGGATAGGTTGGCCTGATTACCCGTTCTCTCAGGTTCTGGAGGGAATAGGGAGGGGTCATTCGTTCGCCAGGTTCTGTATCCAATCACTCAACTACCTTGGCGTTGTGAACGATGTTGAGTTCATTCTGAAACAACTCAGAGCAATAACAGACTTGCCAATTTCCATTTGCATTCATCCTCTGAAGCGGACTGAGCTGGAGCGGCTGAACAACGCTGGAGCCAGCAACATCGGAATAGCTATTGACGCAGGAACTCCTACAGTCTTCGACGACGTCAAGGGTTTGAATAGACGTGGGTCTTACAAGTGGGAACAACATCTTGCAGCATTGGAGACTGCAGAGGAGGTCTTCGGGACTGGCAGAGTGACCACTCACCTCATCGTTGGGCTTGGAGAGAGTGAACCTGAGGCTGCCAAGTTCCTGTTGGACATGCACGAGAGGGGAATCATGGTCGGACTCTTTGCATTTACTGGAGTCCGAGGAACTGCTCTTGAGAACCGTAAACAGCCTGCGATTGGAGTTTACAGACGAGTTCAGGTATTGCGTTATCTCCTCGCAAACAATCTGATTAATCTAGACCAAGTCGCGTTTGATGAGGAGGGGCACTTGCACCTTGAAGTCCAAGATGACTGGCTCCGCGAAACCTTATCTTCTGGAGTTGCATTCAGAACATCTGGCTGTGCCGGATGCAATCGCCCCTACTACAATGAACGACCTCGTGGTCCAATGTACAATTACCCGCGGCCACTGAGCAAGGATGAGATTGACACGGCAATTTCAGAAACCGAACTGGTGCTTTGAGATGGAAGACTTCAGATTTATCGACCTTGAAGTTCATACTGCATTCGAGAACATGGCGATAGACGAGGCAATTATGCTATCCATGAAGAAAGGCGAGGTTCCTCCAACTCTCAGGCTCTATCGCTGGAATCCCTCTGCAGTGTCTATTGGTACATTTCAGGGAATGACCGAGGAAGTCGATCTCGAATACTGCAAGCGTAACAACATCGATTCAATACGCAGAATCACCGGGGGCGGTGCTGTTTATCATGACTATGAGGGCGAGATTACTTACAGCATTATTCTTCCTAAGGGGCATTCACTAGTACCTGATGACATCATCAAGTCATACGAGATTCTATGTTCCGGTATAGTAGAAGCACTTCGTATACTTGGCGTTGAATCCAATTTCAAACCGATTAATGATATCGTGACTGGTGGCCGCAAGATATCGGGGAATGCACAAACACGAAGACACTCTTGCGTGCTGCAACATGGTACAACTCTTCTTGACCTTGATGTTGAAGTGATGTTCTCTATCTTGAAAGTTCCTAAGGAGAAGATCTCTGACAAGATGATTGCTGATATTAAGGAGCGGGTCACTTCCGTAAGAGATGTTCTGAAAAGAGAAGTGATTATCGAGGAATTGTCCAGTGCACTTCGAAACGGTTTTGCTGAAGCACTTGACATAGAGCTTGTTCCTAGGAACCTAACACCAGAAGAGAATGCTGCAGCCCTCCAAATAATGAAGGACAAGTACTCCACAGATGATTGGAACATGTCAAGGTGAATACGGGATGCGAACGGCTATGTACAAAGTCCCTGATGGAAAGATGGTGAAAGTAAGACTTCAAACAGAGGGTTCTATAATCACTGATGTAAAGATCATGGGGGATTTCTTCTTGCACCCCGAAAGTGCAATACTTGAGATAGAACGTGCCTTAGCTGGCGTCGAATTGATTGAGGCCGTTTTGATATCGGTTGTTGAGAGACTGCTATCCGCGAATGATGCAATACTCATAGGTGCAGAAGCTAAGGACATTGCAAAGGTTGTTCTCATGGCTTCGGAAGCGTCTTCAGTGTAGTTATCAGCTGCAATTCTTGAATTGAAAAAATCAATTCAGATTATAGATGATTTCCAAGCCCTTCATTGATTGAGTAAACTTTTATGGAATCGCCTCTATATAGGTAGTGCGCGTGAAGGAAGGTAGTTCACCTGCATTGACTAGAATCGGTGAATCCTTGAATGAATCAAAACCACATGACCATGACCTATCCAAGTTGAATGATAAGACCAAACGGAACCCTTCGAATTCTTCCAGTACATCCATGAACATAGACCACGGACTCCTTTTGCACGCCAAACTAGCCAGCCCTCTCCATTGGGGAAGATAAGTATGGTGCGCAAAGCATTCTGGGTTCCTACCCTAATCCTTCTATTCTGTTTCTTTTTACCATTGACTCCTGCTGTCCTGCCTATGAAGGAGTACAATGCAACAGGCGACAGAACAACCTCTGTGGTTTTTGATAACTTCAATGAAGACACTCAATTGACTCTTGCATCTGGTATAGAACCTGCAGAACAGGAGTATTGGTGGAACAAGACCTTTGGTGGAACTGGTTCTGATACGGGTGGATCTGTAATCCAGTGTGATGATGATGGGTATCTTGCTGTAGGCTCAACAACAAGTTTTGGAGAAGGATCTTATGATGTGTATTTAGTCCGAACTGACAAAGATGGGAATCGCATTTGGAACCGAACTTATGGTGCTACTGGATTGGATCAAGGCTATGGAGTAGTCGAGTGCACTGAGGGAGGTTTTGCTATTGCAGGGTACAGATACTTGCCAGGTGGTAATAGAGAAGGATGGCTCATACGTGTCGATGAGGATGGCCATGAGATTTGGAATAAGACCTATGACCGAAGCCTTTTGGACATCTTCAATTCAATTGTAGAATGTGAAGATGGTGGATTTGCCATGACTGGGCATATCCATGTTGATGGTAAGCATGAGGGTTGGATTTTAAGAACTAACTCTACAGGTCATCAGTTATGGGAT
>JAUVHR010000089.1 GCA_030593165.1 Candidatus Thorarchaeota archaeon | reverse complement strand
GTAGATTCTGGTGATGCTAACTCTTGCAGCTTCGCTGATTCCAAACCAAACATCATCTGACGAATATTCCCCATCCTTATTGAATATCTGAATCTACACCACTAGGCTGAAAAACATAAACTCGCTCCCAATCTTCAGGTTTGTCTTTGAATGCCGCTAAGAAGACCATCAGAACGCCAATATCATCCTTAACTGCACCTGCAAAGGTATCAGGCCAGAGTCCTAAAATTTCCCAGCTGTTGTCTGGATATTGAGCAAACAAGTAACCAAGTGTTAGATTATTCCCAGTCCCAGTGTGTACTCCTATGAATGCATAGAGCTTACGTGTAGAAAAGTCCTCTCCAGTGGGTGAAAGCATCTCGTTCATATTGCGTAAGACGTTGTAATGATAGTTTGACTGTGAGACAGTCATGACATCCAAGAAGAATCTATCATCCAAACCAAAGCGATCCTCATCTTTCAGAATGGACTCAATTGGAACGAATCTCAAAGCATGCTCAAAGGGGAAAGGTTCTGTAGTATCTATTCTTACTTCCCAATAAGACAAGAAGAGTTCTCCTGCTTTTACAAAGAATAATAAATACTCATCAAATAAGTTGTGTGTTTGCATTATTAGCGAAGCTTTTCTTAATTCAATATTGCAACAAAGAGACTTTGGGGTGAGAGAAGATTTGGAATTACGACCCAAGAATCATCCAGCACCTGCTGTTGCTGCTATTGTGAAGTATGATGGAAATGTTATACTTGCTTACTCCAATCTGAAAGAGATATGGACACTACCAGGTGGTTATGTTGAACCAGGTGAGAGTCTTGAAGAAGCTCTGATTCGTGAAGTGAAAGAAGAAACCAATGTAGATGTAGAAATTGAGGATTTCTTGGTTTCATATCCTCTTGATTTGGGGGACAGAAGAGTAATCTACATTGTTTTCACAGCTATGGCAAAAATTGCGGACGTAAAAGCTGGTGGAGATGTTAGTGAAGTAGACATTGTGTCTCAAAAGAAGGCGCTTGAAAAAGCAACAGGGCCGCTAGCAAGAAGAGCTTTGGAAAAATGGATGAATCAGGCATAAAAGGAAAAGATAATGCAAGGAGGAACAGAAGGTATGGCATCACAAAATGCAGAGCGGGTTCTTGTTCTTAATGGAGTCTTGTTCCGAAACTACCTACAGAAGTATGGAAGGATTCCACAACTTGATTCGAAGCAGGAAACTATGGTCGAGAGTATTCTACAACAAAAGAGTGAGGACAACATTGACGATTTGATATCCCTCTTCTCTCTACTGTCATCAAATATGGAGGAGGAGAGTCCTCGAATAGTCTTCCGCAGGATGTCAGGTCCGGGAGACCTGCCAGGTACTCTTGATTGTTTAACAGCTTTGGGTGCAGAAGTGAAAATGGCATCGCTAGAAGAAGCTTTGAAGAATGACGAGATCATCCAAGACACAGATGCGATTGTTGCTCCTCTTCAGATGCAATCTGTCCCTCAATTATACAAAAGAGCCCTCGAATTCGAGAAGCCAGTATTTCCGCAGACATATGAAGTCTGGATATCAAAATGCCTGACAAGACTTGCCATGCCCTCCATCTCTCCTCCCTATGCGTATATTCCCTCGATGAGATGGTTTGACTTCAAACAGGTTCAAGTAATCCAGAGTTTCTTCAAAGAGCGAGCTCTAGATATGAGCACTCATGTTATTGTCAAGGACAATGAGGGATTCAAGTCAGGTATAGCCATTCGATACTACTTAGACAGAATCGAGAACCTTGAAGCTATGTTGACTAACTACAGAAGTCAGGAGCTCTCCCTTGTTTTGGAACCACTATTCTTCAATACATCAAAGGAGGGCAAATACACTCGGATTGTCAAGCTTCATGCCTTCAATAGTATGTGCAAAACAGAGATTCTATCCTACAAGATGAAATGGAAGAGCCTTGAGGGCTCATTGAGTTCAGAAACTGTGGAAGATGTTGACTTAGATTCAATGAATGAGATTCCCTCAACTATTCCTCTGGATGAGCTTGATCTATTGATTGCGAAATACATGCCTTACAACATGATGTCACTGGATTTCGTTGAGAATCCAATAGATGGCAAGTGGTATTGTATCGATATCAACTCTTCATGCGGCTCATGGGGTGAGTACCAGGAAACTGGTGGAAGTAGTGAGAATTCAATCTTCCATCAATTCGCTGATGTGATAGTAAACACCTCCTTCGAGAAACAGAAGGAAGATATGATCTCATCCAAAGATTCCATTCCCATTGCGCCAGATGATGTAACAACATATGGGTGAGATTATGACTGCCTAACGACAGGTTTACATCATTTGGGACTAATGACTTAACTCGGTTGCATTTCCTGGGGCGTTGAGATTGTCTGAATCTATTGACGATACAATTAGGCCGATGATGCAGCCACGTTTTGTGACGCGGAAATTTGTCGCACTAACAATTGCAGCTCTAATTGTGTCTGTATCAGTGTCGTATCTTATTTTTGTAAACCCATACTCTACGATCTTTCATCAAGAGTACACTTTGCATCCTAAGAGTTCCTTTGGCAATTTTGGTTGTATTGTTGAATTGCTGGGTCTAGAAACCACAGAGGTGACAATTGGTTTTCGTGATGTAGAAAAATTCTGGTATTCCTTTGACATCATACTCTACGAACCAACTCTCCGGTCGTTTGCATATACACTAGAGGAAGAAACCGATAGACGAATTACCCTAAATGCTACCGCATCTATCAAGTCTGTTGATTTATTCTTAGGAGCTCATAGGTATTATCAATTCGTTATTGAAGGTGAGAATCTCACAACAAGTATCATTTATGGAAATCATGTTATTCTAGGAGCTGAGGATTATGGGGTCTGGGAGAATGGTTACTTCGATTATCGTGCAACAGGATCACTTAGTTTCACTTTGGCTGATCCTTTAGGTTATAGTTTGGGGGGACTTGATGTGTGGATAGGAGTAAATGGGGCACTCTTCCCTGAATCAGTCTATCTTGACATCGATCTACCACCAGATCTTGGAGGAGTGGTTCAGTTCTATGACCCGACCAATGTTGAGTTCACTGACATGGTGGGATGGTTTCTGGTGGATGATACTGGAGAATACGTTGAGTATAGCGCGAATGAGAACTCGACCTATTGGGTCGACATACAGATTAAGACAGCTGATGCTGTTGCCAACCTCAATGCATAGGGCTCACAATGCTCTTCTTCTTTGGTATCAACTTCATTCGTAAAGGATTGAAGGTTTCATCATAACATCAGAATGAGTTGATCCATCATCACTTCTGCATAGGCTCCAAAAATGGTATTAGCTGGGGAACCAATATGGTGAGGAGGCATGTAACGCAATGAGTGACTCAACACTTGATGATGTACAGATGTTTATGGAAAAGGTCAAAGAACAAAAGCAGAATGTCTATCCAGAAAATCTATCGGCTCGTCAGCGAGTAACAATAATTATCCCCTTTGTTTTTGGCATGATTTCTTTACTTCTGATATTGATTTTCTTCAGTTTCTTTTGGATTGTTGGATTTATTGTTTTTGGAATTTCTATTATTATAACTTGATGATGGCACTTTTTGCTATCTTCTTTCTTCTTATCCTTGCTATTCTCCTGTTCATAACTCTCCCATTCTTCTATGCACTCTTGATTTGTGTCGTAAGTGTCCTCGCAATACTCTATGGTGTTTATGAGTTGAGAAATCAGCAGGCTATTGAAGATGAGGAGGAGTGGAGTAATCTGGATGAAGAATAATGCTCGCTTGATTCTGTGGCTCGACGAATTGTCCTTTCCTGTTCTGTCAAACGAAATCCCCTAATCACAATGCTTTTTGAATCTCAGGCTCTTATCTAGACTTGAAAACAGCTTGTTGATAGAAAGTGTAGACCAAAATGGAGAAAAGGGAGTAAAGACATTCTATTTTATGCTCCAGTCAATTTTGGAGGTCTATTAGGATGGGTGCACTCTCGTTTCTTGAAGGAATTGCCAAAAGACTTGATTTTCTGAATATCGGAAGACCTTGGTCAACAATTCTACTATGGTTGTTAACATTGATTGCACCATTCGTGGCAGTATCGCAATATACCTCCTACTATGGGACTTTTGCATTGGTCAGTCCTACTTTATGGACTATATTCTCGACATATAGCACACAATTCGCTTTCTTTGGTTTCATTTTCGGAGCTTATGTTTATCCTACATTTCAGCCAGTAATACTGCTGATTTCATTACTCATGGGAATCTTCATGATCATTGCTGCAATCGCCCTGGAACGACTTGAAAAAGGGAAGATAAAACCAAGAACTACACGTAATTTAGTGCTGATCCACCCTATTCTTCTTCTCCTTGCCTGTTTGATTTTAACTATTTCAACTAGCTCACCTATGTTTGGCACCATGTTGTTCATCCCTCTACCTATTGCATCACTATTCCAATTTATGCTCTACAAACAATACTCTAGGGAAGGTGTGCGAGTTGAGAGAGTTTTAGAAGTTCCTGCCCCCACAACAGCTGTATCTGTATCAGGAGCTAAACGAGCAGTAGAGGTCCTCCGTGGGGGTGAGTTTGTTGGGAATAAGTTCAGATATAAGGTGAAAGTAGTAAACAACTCGGAACACATTATCGCTGATGTAACTGTGGCGCTTCTCTCCTATCCACGTGACACTCTAAGACTTGAGGGAGAAAGCAGTAAGACCATGGCCAAGATTGAACCAGGGGGTTTCAGAAGTCCAACGTTTGATTTCCTACCCACAGAAGACTGCGTGAAAGGAGAGGTCATAGCAACTGTTTCCTACCTCGACTCAAGGGGTGACCCTCATTCTCTAGTGAGTGAACCCTTTGTCATAAGAGCTGTCTGTGATCTCTTAGAGCCTGAGACCATCACACCTGAACAGTTTGCCCTGAAACTAGCAGACCTGAAGAGCGGTGAAATGAAGATTCGTGTTGAGGACTGGACTCCAGAGGAGATGCACTCCAAGACAATACAGGTCCTCGAATCCTCGAATTTCTCTGAAGTGAGCAGTGAATTGAAGCGTGTTGGAGGCAATATCGAAGCGAGAGCTATAGGTTGGGCGAGGGGTGTTTACACAGGGAAGAGCATAGGTCTCGAAGTGATTATTACAGGTAAGCCCGGCATTAAAGGAGCCACATGTGTTGTGCAGATGGTTGGAGAGGATGAGGCGATGATTATGCCAGCCATTGATGAGGTCGCTCACAAACTCAAATCATGGCTCTGTCCAATCTGTGCTGCTGATTTAGCTCCTGATGTTGTGAGTCGGGTCAAATCTGGTGAGACCGTTCAGTGTCCATTCTGTAGTGCTAGTGTAGGTTATTGAAATCTACTACAAGAGAGAGTACATTGGGAAGATGTTGCATCATTACTATTGGGGGTGTGACAGTAAGTTGAAGGTGCATTCCTCTGATGTGTTTGATAATTGGGCAACCTCAACATCTCTCCCTCTGCATTAGATGAAAGGCTTCGATAAATGGAACAAGTTCATCAAGAGATTCCTTATATGCGTCATCAATGATTAATCAACATAAACAAGGGTATGTGAAAACAGGCAATTCCCTAGAAAAGCAAAAACTGGAGCGTTAACTCGATTGATACACAATGTCCTTCTTTTAGACAAACTTGATGGATCAGTCATTACGCGACAATGGTTCTGGAAGATAGAATTCTCGGATGCTGACTTAGCAGATTTTCTAACCGGCTGGAGGGACATCCCGAATACTCCCGGTCTCGACCCTGATACGGCCGTCTTTGTGAGGGAAGGGTTTCACAAGGTCTTCCATGCGTCCATCGGCGAGGAGCTCTTGCTGGTGTTTGTCACTGATGGCCGGGACGAGGACCGGACTATCAGGCATAAGGCACGTGAGGGTGCCGCTCGAATTGAGACCGCCCTCAGAGGAAACACCATGGGTTACATTCGTGACAATATGGAGGACATCCTCGGAGAACTCATCTTCACACGATTCAAGATTTCTTTTGTGGGCTCTGGCGGTGTTGGCAAGAGTACGCTTCTACGACTTCTCTTCGGAAAAGAACCTGCCCCCGGCGGCTATGTCCCCACCATCAACGTCGCAGTTGATAGCTCTGAAACTATTCAGTTTGGGACGTATCTTTGCACAATTTGGGACTTCGCGGGCCAGGCCGTTTTTCAAGACCTCTGGTCATTTTACTTCAGCGGAACGGACGTTATCTTCCTGATAACAGATTCAAGTTTCAGAAATGTGATGCAGACCAAGACGCTCCTTCGGACCATCAGAAAGGAGGCACCTGCAGTTCCGCTTTTCATCATCGCGAACAAGCAGGACCTTCCCGAGTCGATGAGGGCGGACCGGATTCAGCGTCTTCTTGGAGCTTCGACATTCGCTATGGTAGGTACAGACAAAACTCGTCGAGATGAGTTCACTCGATTCATGCTTGAGGTTGCAGCTAAGACAGTTGGAGTCCAACTGCCCGACTTGCCGATTAGTGAGATGATAACAGTCCGTAAAAGGACTGAGGACGTTGATGCCGCACTTACACGCCGTGACCCAACGGAATCTGGCTTCGAAGACGTTCCGTATGTGGAAGGAGAGATCGCGACTGGATCTACTGGTACGACTGCGACCCAGTCCACAACGACAACGGCCGACGCAACGTCATCTACAACCACGCCGGAAGAAGTGGCTGCACCACTCGATACAACGCCCAGATATCTGCATCTATTGTTAACAGTAACGAGTGAAGGAATGCCACAGGTCGCATATCATCTGAATTACTGCGGCGAATCGATAGACACCAACTCGGTTGCATCACTGATCTCCGCCCTTGACTCTTTCGGCGGCATTGACGGTGACATGCCCAGTGACAGCGAGCGAACTGATGCTCTTGAGACAATAGAGCATGAGGGTAACTTGGTGATGGTCGAGAAGTCAGAGCATTTCACAATGGCTGTCATCATCACAAATGACAGTACTGAAGAAGAAACGCGAGCTACAATGAACTCTCTCCTCATCACCATTGAGCAGATGTACGAGGGAGTCTGGGATAGCTGGCGTGGTGACGCCACTCATTTTGAACCTTCAATGTTCGATGTGCTCACAGCATTGCCAGTTCGACCCATCAGTCTTGACTACATTGTAAGGTCCCGAGAAGCCGGGCAGCCTCTACCGTTCAGCAACAAGGACGTTGGCCGAGCACTAGTGACAGTCAAGGCTTCCATTGAGGGTAGTGCATCAGTGGGCGAACTTGTACGAAGCATCGACCTCCCGCGTCAGACGATACTTGGTTGTCTCCAGATCATGAACCAATACGGATGGATTGACTTCCAGGTAGATATCACAGAGAGCAGCATTTTGAAGAAGGTGGGGGAGCCTCCCGAAGAAGTCGTCAAGACATATGGTCCAGTTATCGTTCAATTCGTCCAGATGTGTGATGGAACTCTCCCTCTGGAGGACCTTGTTCGGAAGCTAGGAGTGGCAATGCCACCAATGAGGTTCGTGACTCAGAAACTTGTTTTGAGTGGCGCACTTGAGGTTGTGGCTTAGGATGGTGGAATGAATGCGTCGTATTAGGCGTCGGCAGATAATAATCATTATAGTAGTGATTGCCCTCGTCATAACGTTGTTGATGGGAGGTCCCCTTTTCCTCAGCTATCCGTGGCCAAATTTCCTTCCTTGATGGATTCTCTCAAGCATAACTACGATTGTTTCACACAGCTATTCGAAATGAGAATTCCAGTGACGGGGTAGCTTAGATGGTTAGTAACAAGCAATTAAATCCTAAATCAACATAGCTAAATTGATAAATCTCAAAGCTACAGTATACATGATCTGCTTGTATTGGGCATTCAGATCTAAAATGTGTCTGAAACCATCGGAGTGCAACCACTTGGTTATTGATTTGGGGAAATCGATACAATGATTGAAACAAACATCATGGTTGTTGATGACAACGTAGGTCTAACAACAATAGTGGCATTGATTCTCAAAAAGGAAGGCTTCACGGTTGTGACTGCCCATAACGGACTAGATGCCATTACTCAAGTGGAAGAAGGAGTGAAAGTCGATATAGTCTTGATGGATATCAAAATGCCTGAACTTAATGGTGTGGAAACATTCAAGCGTTTGAAGAAAATAATTCCCAAAGCAACGGTCATTATGATGACCGCTTATATGGTGGAAGAACTTGTTCAAGAAGCTCTGGAAGAAGGAGCGCATTCAGTCATCTACAAACCGTTTGATCTTGACTATCTCCTTTCGCTTATCGCTAAGATTCGAGAAAATATTGTGAGTGAACTGATTCTTATTGTAGACGAAAGCTTGCCCTTTATTGAGAATTTCATGGAAACCTTATCTCAAAGAGGATACAAAGTGCATATGGCACTATCATGTTCAGATGCTTGGGAAAGGATCAGTGCTAATGAATATGATATTATTTTCATCAGTATCACGATAGTCCAAGCAGATAGTCATAAAACATTCAAGAAGATTAATGAGATTCGTCCTAATATTCCCATTATAGTATTGAGTACAGATGATGCTGCACCGAAAGAAATCGAAAAAATAATTTTACAAGGTGGACACGCGTGTCTAAGAAAACCAATCGATACCAAACAGTTACTAACATTGCTAGAGCGCATTCTAACAGCCAAAATAGAATGAAGAAAGGTCTATGTGATTGAGGCGTTCTGATTTGAAAGAGGTAGACAAAGCAACTACTGAGGTATTGGATGCAGCGCAGAGAATAGAACGATTACTCAATCAACAGGTTGCAATCAATCAACTAGCATTGGCACTGGGAGAATTAAATGATTTAGATTCAATCTACAAATTGATTCATGAATACGTATCTAGATTCATGGATACCAACGGGTTCATCGTATCAACGTATGATAATTCAGACCAACTCATCCGAGCCAGATACGCAATGCTCAATGGAGTATTAATGGACGTTGGCAAATTCCCTCCAATACCTCTTGAGGAGGAAGGCAAGGGTATCCAAAGTAGAATAATCCGTAGTAAGAAACCATTCTATATACCAAATGTGAGTGAGGGTCAAAGAAAACCAAAAACAAGTTACATAATCGATCACGGAGATGAAATCGTCGAGGGCGCACCTGATTCAGACGAACCAGATTCTGTATCCTCACGACTCCTAGTACCGATGATGTTCGATGGTGAAGTACATGGTGTAATGCAAGTACAAAGTTTCAAGCCAGATGCTTACACCCAAGATGATATTGATGTTCTGTGTAGTTTGGCCAATGTAGCAGCTCTGACACTTCAAAATGTATTCTATCGAAACAACCTTGAAATGTTGGTCGAAGAACGCACGAAAGAACTCCAGAACACACAAGAACAACTTGTCCGTAGCGAAAGATTAGCTGTTTTAGGAAAATTGGGCGCCGGAATAGGTCATGAACTGCGGAATCCACTTGCATCAATTAAAGGTTCAGTCTACTTCTTGAAAATGGCACTTGAGAATCCGGAAGATGAGATTAAGGAAACATTAGATGTCCTAGATCAGGAAGTCACAAACTGCGTTCTCATTATTAGTAGTCTTTTGGATTTCGCAAGTCCCAAAGCACCTACGAAACAGAAAACAAATGTTAACGAGGTCATTAATGCAGCGCTATTACGTGTGGATATCACTGAAGGTATCAAGCTTGAAACTGATCTGGACCCCAAACTCCCAGTAATACTTGCAGACCCAATCCAGCTCAGTCAAGTGTTCATCAACCTTATTCGAAATGCAGTCCAAGCAATGGAGAACGGTGGGAAATTAACGATAAATACTGATACTTCAGGTCCAGGTTATATTTCAATAAAGATAACAGACACAGGGTCAGGCATAACTAAAGAAGACCTTCAGAAGCTATTCACTCCTTTGTTCACGACCAAAGCAAAAGGGATTGGACTTGGTCTAGCAATTGCAAAAACCTTCATCGAGGCCCATGAAGGGACTATCGATGTGACGAGCAGTGTTGGAGAAGGGACAGCATTTCTAATTAAGTTGCCCACCAGGCAGCGCATTAACTCCGATGGACTGTAATTTAGTCCGTGGGCAGATTTCCTTCCTTGACGGATTCTCTCAGACTTGGAGGACAATACGGTCTCCGAACTCAGGAGTCACGAGGTTCTTTACCTTTCCTCCGAAGGGTGTGTGAACCATGACCTTCTTGCCCTTGCAAGTGGAAATGTATTCCATGAGGTTCGATGCTGACGAATGGGCACTGAGTCGTGCATTGGCGACCTTACACTTGTGAGGTTCGTAGCCATGGAGGAGATTCCATCCTGGCGTTCGGGGTGCGAGATAGCCACAGAGAATGATAGCAGCGTTTGGATTATCTCGTTCCTCCCTGAAGTGATGTCTTGCCAGCCCTCCGGACATCATGCCTCCACCAGCAACAAGGACATCGTCTTTGTCCAGTACTATCTTACTCTTCTTCATGCCCGTCCAGCTGCCCTTCACCCCAACGAGCTTTGTTACTTTCTCTGCCATCCCTGCAACCATCACATTTCTCGTCTTCGTGATTCCAAGCTCATCAAGCATCGTTAGGATTTCCTGAGACCTACCAACAGCAAAACTTGGAATGACAACCGGACCGTGATTGCTTATGGTGTCACTGAGAGTTTGTGCGACCGCTGCTCGGTCGAAGTCCTCTCTTCCCCAGTATGTTCCGTCGAAGATGACTACATCACTTTCTGTTGGAAGGCTGGCTCCATCAAACAGGGCTGATTTGTCGATGTTGAAATCACCCGTGTAGAGAATCTTCTTCCCTTCCACGTCAATAAGAAATGCTGCGCTTCCAGGTATGTGACAGGCGTCGATTGATGTGACAACTATGCCCGGGGCAACCTCGCTACTCTTTCCAATCTCAAGCGTTACATGGTTGTTGGACACCTTATCGATATTGGACTGCTTGAAACGGGAGA
>JAUVHR010000068.1 GCA_030593165.1 Candidatus Thorarchaeota archaeon | reverse complement strand
GGACAACTGCGACGCTCTCCTCTTGCTGGCTGAATCCAAAGGTGCCCTTATCGAGTATCGGAGGGCAATCGAAGAAGGGAAGATTGTATTCCACTCCATTGATGAAGTACCAATCGTTAAGAGGGCGGCAACGTGGGCCGATGTACATAAAGTATCTAACCAGTAGAGTCATGGGCAAGGAAATTCCTTGTCCTGAGGACTTGCCCTACAGACAAGAGGAGCAGTTGTAGATTCATTTCAAACATTAGAAACAGGTTTATCCTCTCGCTCCCTTTTTTCACGAGGACAACCGCCATAATCCAAGTGGCGTTGTTGCATGATGGTATGTCAATTTGAACAGGATTCCGATGGACCAGTTTGACCCACGAGTAATTCATGAGGGGCTCCTTCAAGGAGAGGAACCTCCTGCTGCAAGGTGCCTGACATGTTCTCATAGATGCCTGATTCAAGAAAACAAAGTGGGAGTATGCGGCACAAGAATCAACATAGACGGCTCTGTGAAAACACTGGTCTATGGAAATGTATCATCTATCAGCAACAATCCCATAGAGAAGAAGCCTTTCTTCCATTTTGCTCCAGATACGATGGCTCTCACCGTGGGCAGTTGGGGATGCAACGCATCATGTCCCTTCTGTCAGAATTTCGATATATCCAAGCGGAAACCCATGGCCGAACTGACACGATATGTGACCCCCGAGAAATTCGTTAGCATGGCACAGAACAGAGGGAGTGAGGGAATATCCATATCATTCAGTGAGGCTGCTACATTGATGCTTGAGTGGAATCTTGAAGTGTTCAGACTCGCAAAAGAGAGAGGTCTGTATAACACAATAGTCACGAACGCGTACATGACACCTGAAGCTCTGGACCTCATGATTGATGCCGGACTTGATGCAGCGAATGTTGATGTCAAAGGTTGCGAACCGCTCGTCAGAAGAATATGTGGAATCCAACTACAGCCAGTATTGGACAATATATTGCAAATGAAGGAGAGAGGTGTTCATGTTGAACTCACAACTCTTGTCGTACCTGGATTGAGTGACAACATGGATTGTCTTGAGATGTTTTCTTCATGGATATTGGAAAACACTGGACCAAAGACGCCTTGGCATCTAAACAGATATTATCCTGCCTACGAATACACAGAACCACCAACACCTCTGGACCTGTTGAAACAGACGAAAGATATGGCTATGAAAGCTGGACTCGAATTCGTTTATATCGGCAATGTCGGTAAACAGGGACTTGAGGACACGATCTGTCCCAATTGTGGTTCTCTATGCTATGAGAGATTGCGACTTCGATCAAGAAATGTAGCTATGGATGCCAGTGGCAAATGTGTCAAATGCGGATTTGATTTGACTATGCAGTTAAGATAGGAGATCAACGTGGCTCTCTAGAGTGGAACGGTTTTTCGTTCTTCAGTGTGAACAGTAATGATTAGTTCGTCATAGGCAGGAAAAGCAGAGATAGTTCTGATTTTCAACTGAGAGAGATTGGATCCTCTCCCGTTCTTCTTTTCCAATATCCTTCTATGAATCATGCAATGATCAGAGAGCAAGACAGGTTTCGGTACGCGAAACACCAGGTACCTCATGGATGCTCTCCACAAGCCGGCGAAAGTCCAAACGTGAGGGCAGCTCTGCATGAGCGATGACATCGTAGAGTCCCGACACCATATGAGCCCATGTCACATTGTCGATTTTCTCAACAGCTGTGGTTACATCCGCTGCCTTTCCCACTTGCACATGGATAAGGATAATAACGATTGTCACAGCTAGATTCTCCGATTGAATACAATACGCGGTATAATAGCACCTCAATCCACAAAAACATAGCGCTTAGCCTCCGCAGTTCTCAGAAACATGGACTACAGTCTTCTTCAGATTAGCGGGTAGATTGTAGGGGCTAGAATGAGAACATCAATCCGAGTGAGTTTTGTTCCTGCTTCTCTTCAGGACATGAAGCCCATGACATCCGCATCGAATCTTATGGAAATGAGGACAAGTACAAGGGCGAACTCTTCAGTCTATCCTTTGGGATTCCTGTAAAACTGCGTAGGGAAGACATTGAAGCTGTATAAATCAAAGCACAGGACACCAGTTGATACAGGCCAAGCATTACTCGCTCTTATAGAACATTACAACGAAGCTGAATCGCATCAAAGACGTGCCATCAGAGGAGATGTTTGGATGAGAATGAAGTCAGTAGACCCGTACAGCACCAGACGCTTCACCCCAGAACCGGAGATTAAGTTACGTTCGAGGAGCGAGTTTGTTTCGGTGACGGAACACCTACTTGAGATGTCAAGAAATAATATGCTCGTCTGCCCAGGATGCGGGAAACCGTTGGACCTGAAGAATGGAGTGGAATGGCAGGGTCCAATGGACGTGGCATGCAGCAGCTGTTCTACGTTGATTCATATTAGGACTCTAGTTCGAGCAATGAAGGAAACCAACTTCAGATAGATTGACGAGTAGTTCACAGATACGGGGTTAAAACCGCACTTCATCATTATATGACATGATAGGACTAGGTAAGTGGGCTAGTGCAATGGCACGAAGCGCGCGACTGAAAGCCCGAAGGAGGAGTTCCCAGAATTCTTCCAGAGGGAAGTCCTCACTCCCCACAAAGGACCAAGCATCAGGTCCCGGAGAGTCCGCGGCTGTTCACTCTGTCCAGTTGGACCTCTCTAGCTTTGGTGACGAAGCTGGAGTGAGTGATAATGACCCCGCCGTGGTAAATGCTGTGGAAATACTCTCTGTCGCTGGAAGTGATGCACCAGCAGAAAGACAGGGGAAGGAAGCCAGGACTGTCGGAGGGATTTCTCGATGACAGACAAAGCCCCTGCTGATTGTAGATTCGTCAGAGTCTGCAAGGTGGTGACACTGGGCAGGGGACGGGTGGAACACAGAGGTCTCTTACAGTTGAGGTTCACTCTCAAGATGTAAGAAACAGGTTATGTGTGTGAGTGTAATCTGGATGATAAACAGTATGCACTGGCCTTATGTGCCCGAACACATTAATCACAGAATCACCTAAGAACATCGGGTTTACTCCGTATGTGTTCAACCGGGTGATTAGATAATGGGAAAAATAAGCCCTTTCGTGAAATTGCTAAGAGGAGAGTATGAACTCACTGTGATTCTCATACTAACGAAGCTCAAAGGAAAAGCTAGAGCTGATGAGATAATAAAGGCGGGAATGAAGACCAAAACACTTCCAGCTCTCAATGGAGCAAGAGTTGCGGCGGTTCGCAAGTTCCTTGTAAAGAATAAACTCATTGAGATTGAGAAGGAAGGTAGGGAAATAATCCACACTCTCACCAAGAGAGGACAAAAGCTGGGCAAGCTCCTCAATTCAATCTCCGATTTCATCCTCAAAGACTTGAAGTGGAAACGTTAAAGGTGCGAGAGCTAGCAGAGAAGGATTTTCGCTGGCCAAGCTAAGCTTCCAATATGCCCAAATCTGATTTATCCAGCCTTCCAGCCTTTGGCAGACCTGACCTAATGAAGTTCTTACTAAGTCGAGAATAGAGTAGGTAACCGGGAATTGTGGATAGGATTGAGAACAGAGGGATGAGAAGGATGAAGATAGCAGACTCAATATTCCCTCCAGTTGTCGCGAAGAGGATGAATATCGAGGCGATGAAAAAGAGCGAAGAGAGTCCTGAATAGCCCCTGAGGAAATCCTTGTATCTTAGATGTACAGGTTCGACCGCGTATAGCTGTGGTTCCTCACCCTTGGGTATGTAATAGTGCAGGAGTCCAGCATCTTCCATCGCCCAAGATGCAGTCCAGATTCCAAATGCTAATGGCGCAATTAGACCAGCGAGCGAAATCATAACTGGAGGCGCATACTGTGGAAAGCCGGTTTCAAGCAGGAAGGCATTATACTCCCCATTTGACATGAGCAATATGGGGTTGACAACTTGAACAACAACAGCGATGAAACCCAATATGAGTAAGGCAGTGAGGACTGACCGACCAAGCCAGCTTCTAAGACTAAGGCGATTTTGTTCTATGGCCACATAGGCATTCTCGTGTTGACGTAACGCCACTCTCTTGAGGCCAAGGAAGAGGGGTACAATGATCCTGGGCATTAGAGGGGCAACGATGATAGACCCAAGCATGGGAATGACCAGTGCAACCACTAGAAAGTGAAGCGGGTTAGGGAGATGAAACAGATTGTTAATTGAAGTCCAATCTGACATGAAGAAGGCAAAGTACAAGCTCAGTGAAACTCCGACTGTAAACATCGCTCCAAGAACCAGCGCTGAACGACGATTATTCGTATTCATGGATGGGTCACCTCAAACAGAGAATACAAACTGACTCAAAAGGATTGTATGGGTTAAGCACAGTCATCCGAAGAGATGAAATAGGGGAATGTTGAGCCACAATTATCGCTTTGGCGCGTGCTAAATATGGGTAAAGGTATGGTTTCTATTGGTCTACTATTAATCATAGTAGGTCTGCTCCCGATATGGATAACGTTTGTTTCCGTGTATATTGCCGCTTATGTTGATTTGGCAACGATACTCCCGTACTTCGATCAAGGGATTTTCTCCATTGATTTGGGTGGGTATCCCTTCACAGAAGTGATGCTGGGTCTAACAGGTCTTGGCGCGATTCTGTTCCTTATGGGGCTTAGATCTTCATAGATAAGACAGCGCGGCATTATTCGCTCCAATAGTGCAATGGTGTTCGCCGTCAGATGGAGAAAAATCAAGGTAAAAAAGGCAAGCTGGCAAGCCTATAGTGGTTTGCTGGGGACAGCGGAAGATGATGCGATAATTTCATATTGCTGTCCTTTTGCTGGAGGGCAATGACAGTAGGTGTTTCGGTCCTTCTCGACTTCTTCGGAGTTCAATCTCTGGAGCACCATCGAGCAGACCTATGGGAAGAATTGTTGGAACGTGCAATTGTAGTTGGAAATCTAACAATGCTGCAAATTGCATCCCACCAATTCCCAGGAGTGATTCATCAGGAGTCGCAGGGAAAACCAGGTGGGGCTACTGCTTTCGCACTTCTTGCTGAGAGTCACATCAGTGTTCATACGTGGCCCGAAAAGGCCAAAATAGTCATTGACGTATTCACTTGTGGATCAGAGTCGGGTCTAACATCACTGATTGACTATCTAAAGGCGCAAGTTCCTCACACCACCATGACCATAACGCGGATCTTGAGAGGGGAGAAAGAATAGTGAAACACAGACTACCACTTTTGCTCGTTGCCGTCTTTCTGATTGCCCCAGTATTTGTACAGAATAGCAATGCATTGACTGTTACAGAATCAGATAGCTTCACAATGCAGATCGACACGAGCCTTACTGGAAGCGATGGTGACTATGATGAATACACCGAACATGAATGGGAAACAAGAACATACCATGTGACTTCTGCAAGTGATGCTCGGGTAGATTGGGAGATGTCACGAATCTACTCGTTCACCTCAAATGAGGGCGGCGATTTCTCAGAAGAAACTCAGCACACCTTCGCAGTGGATCCTCGTGATGGCAGTTATCTGGATAATACTCGCGATGCACCTGCCAGTTACGTTGAATACTATACCTATGACAACATCTGGTTTCAGATAGACCCGAACGCAACCGAGGATTCCACCATTCATATCCTCGGTTATGATTACACGGTTGTTGGACCAACCACGGTCTTTCTAGATCTCCTCAATGCAGTAGATGTGATCGAGGTCTCGATTGATGATGCATACAAGTTTGTTTCTGACAATGAATATGACCCAGACGGTTTCTTTCACATGTGGTTTGATGAATCGTATTACTTTGATCCAGTCTCGGGTTACATTGTGATGTATGAATGGTGGGCAATATGTCAAACTTCAGTTGGATACTTCAATTGGCATGAAGTAGGCTATGTCACTTCCACAAGCTTTGAGCTGCAGCAGAACCAAAGTGCAACTACAAGTCGGATTGTTTCAATTTTCTTCTACTTGTTTGCATTCATTGCAATAATCGTAGGTCTTAGTCATCTTGTGAAACGGTCTTGGAAACGTCAAGTCGATCATGCTCTGGATATCATATCAGGAGATGTTCATCCTCCGAAAGCCGCCCCAGGAGATGTGGCGCCCACTCTGTGGAACCCCCTGACTCTCGATTATCGACGTCTGCTGGAAAATACCCCTGAATCTGATATGGTCTCATTGGCCTCAGGGGTCTACATCATTATCGAACCTGACAACAGAATTGCAGTCGTTGATACAAAAGGGAAGCAACACCTAAACAATCTGGTCTTCACTTCGAAAGAAGAGAGTATCTGGCTGCTCTACAGACTCGCATTGGGAGCAATTGCACGTGACTCAGCCGAATACGAGCTATGTGTTGGAACGTTCCCAGACCTTCAGGGGTACATCGAACCCGTCTCTGAGCTAGTGGCTCCGGACCCACATGCAGAGGAAGTCTTCCATGGTCTTACTTCGGACAAGGAGGGTGAATATGCAGAAGTCAGTCGACTCATGGCTCGCCGCAAGGTTCTGGACTACTCACTTGGGCAAGCTCCACTCTCACCAGAATCCCATCTGAAGAAGCTAAGGCAGGTACAGAAGTACGGACCTTCATCAGTTCTCCTCGTAGGTGACGACGATTTGCTATCGATTTCACTTGCTAGAGGTGGTGTAGAGGTCACCTTAGTTGAGATAGATCCATACACATGTGCATTAATTCAGAGACTGGCACAGCAGGAGAGCCTACCAATCACAATCTATCAGACTGACCTCCGTGCCCCCTTGCCCATGAATCTCCCAGGTGGATTTGACCTATTCGTGGCGGACCCCGACTTTACGATAGAGGCATTTGGACTGTTCCTTTCAAGAGGTCTCTCCCAGATTCAACAGGGCGGAATTGGACTCATCAACTTCCAAAACAGCAGGTCACAGAGGTTCAAGGCAGACTACATGCTCGAGAAACTCAATGTGGATGTTCGAGAGAGAGTGAAAGAAACATGGACGTATACAATTGTGCGTAACAGGGTGGCATATACAACTTACTCTGGGAAGTACAGTCATACCAACTATAGGGAGGAAGTTGCACTAGCTACAGCACCTTATTCTTCAGTCATGTTTGCCATTAGACGGACGCCAGATACTTGGATAGTGCTTCCTGCCGAGGCAGGACTCCATGGCCCAGAATACGCAATATATGACTTCTAGAGGATTGGCAGTAGCAGGCGGATGACATAAGGTGACAGATGAAAGTCCTGACTCGCTCATATCGGGGAAGGAGGCCAAGATTACAATCCAGCAGTCCAAGGATGCTGTTGCACTAATTAGGCTGGCTGAATTGATTGGTCTAGAAGACGTCACGCAATGGACAACAGTGAACCGCATGCAACAGTTCCTTGATACGGGGCAGTGGATTGCACTTATCGCCATGGTACAGAAACCTGGGAAAAATACTGAACCATGTGGAGCAATCATTGCTGGATTCGAGGAAGAGCGCCGTCTATGGATTGAGCTTCTTGTAGTTGCCCAAGACTACCGACGAAAATCTGTGGCCAGTGCTCTAGTGACCCAACTTGAAGAAGTTGGAAAGGAACAGGGCTGCCGTGCATTGTTCGTCGATCTTGATGACGATAACAACCCTGCAATGCAGTTCTATCTTGGTGTTGGGTTCCAGAATGCTGGTATCATAAGAGAGTACTATTACGACGGAACTAATGCTATCATTCTGTTGAAGCATCTCTAGCTAGTGCAGTAGGATAACAAGAAGACTTGTTTCGCAGGAGATTCCTGATGCCATGATTCAAACGATTCAGATCAGTGTTTCAAAGTGTCTCTTAGTAATGGGATAGTCCGCTGAAAGGTCTTTTATGAACGACAGATGTTGGCTAGATGGGAATAAGGATGCGTCCCTATAGAAGAATACCTACGTTAATGCTCAGAGCAGGCGAAACAACAGAAGAGAGAGATCTTGTGGCCATAGAGTCAGCTCTTGAAGTCCGGCTTGGCAAGGAATTCCTCGCTGCTTTTGTCTGTAGTCCGGGCCTTGAGAGGGAATTGACCATTGGATACTTGCTCTCTTCAGGGATTGTCGAGTCCGCTGATGAGATTGATGAGGTCAGATACTCTGCAAATCGGTGTACAGTCAGAATGAAGGAAAACGCACACCTTCACACTCAGAGGGGATTCTCGCAGATCAGAAGGTTTGTTGGAACCGAGTGTTCGGCTCCCGAGATACTTCGTGAACTTCGAACGGCAGGGGATGTGCCTTCAATCTCAGGAACAATCGAGGTCAAGATTGACACGGTGCTTGAGGCCGCATCTATCCTGAAGAAGTCACAAGAAGTCCGTAGGAAGACCGGGGCAATGCATGGCGCAATTCTTCATGCCCTTTCTTCTGACGAGTACGTCATAGCTGAGGACCTTGGAAGACACAACGCGGTTGACAAGACAATTGGTCTTGCAGTCAAGCGGGGGCTCGTCCTCTCCAAGAGTTTCATCCTTAGCACAGGACGTTTGACTGCGGATGTGGTGAGCAAATGTGCATGGACATCGATTCCTATGCTGGCTTCTTTCTCTGTGGCCACAGATGCGGGTGTTAAGTTCGCAGAGAAGGCCAGCTTAACTCTGATTGGTGCGTTGAGAGGAACACAAATGAGAGTCTATCATCGTGGCGCGGCGCAAATGCAATGACCGTGTAGCGAATCCATCTGACTGACCTAGAGCCTGAGAAGGAATGTGTACTGGTCATCCTCCATACTCAGCTTGGACTCAATCAGCTTCTCCGTTTTATGGATGAAGTCAATCATCGGGACGTTCTTGGGATGCACGTAGGCGATGAATGCATTAACTCCCTTGCTCTTGGCAATGCGCATCATCTGGACGAGGAGAAATGTTCCGATTCCTTTGTTCTGGTACTCATCTTGGACAAGCAGGGCAAACTCTGCCTGGTTTGTGCTCCTGTTGAGAAGGTACCTACCTGCTGCAACGATTTTCTCACACTCTGCGTCCTCGTTCTCGGATATCACAGCTACCAGAGAGATGTCTGATTCCTGGTCAACATAGTAGAACTCCTGCAATGTCTGTCTGCGAAGACTCCTCAATGGTGTCAGGAACCTGAAGAATATTGACTCCTCACTAAGATCATAGAAGAGTCCCTTAATCCTGTCTGTGTCATCGGGCCTGATTAACCTCACATGGACTGTGATTGAACCCTCTGGACCCTCGATCTCCGTCTGAGCTTCATACTCTACAGGGAAGTAAGTACCTCGCGCTAAGAATGGAACTTGGTCTTCGAACACATAACGCATGCTCTTGGCAGCTTCCAGCAGATCGTTCCTAAAGTTAGGGTGAGCAATGGCGATTAGTGAGAGTACGCGTTCGCGTATCGTTTTTCCTCTGAGTGTAGCGTGACCGTACTCGGTGACTATTACGTCCACATCACCTCTTGTGGTGACCACTCCCGCACCCTCACTCAGGCGAGGTACAATCCTAGACACTGTACCGTTGAGTGCGGTAGACTTCAGGCAGATGATTGACTTCCCACCTTCCGACCTCGACGCACCACGAATGAAGTCAACCTGTCCACCGATGCCACTATAGAACTTGTGTCCAATCGAGTCAGCACACACCTGACCTGTCAGATCCACCTCGAGAGCAGAGTTGATAGCAACCATCTTCTTGTTCTGACTTATTACAAATGGGTCATTTACATACGAGGTCTCCCTGAACTCGAATGTCGGATTATTGTTCACATAGTCGTATAGCTTCAATGTACCCATTGCAAAGCTAGTTATGACCTTGCCTCGATTAATGCTCTTCTTCCTGTTCGTGACGATACCGTTCTCTATCAGGTCGATGATACATTCACTCAACAGCTCAGTGTGGATTCCCAGGTCTTTGATCCCAAAATCGATGAGGTTTTTCGTGACTGCCTTTGCAATAGTACCAATTCCTACCTCAATAGTAGATTCGTTCTCAATCAGTCGTGCTGCGTATTTACCAATCAGAGCTGTCCTCTCGCTCACATCTGGAGTTTCGAACTCCAATAGAGGCTCTGTATAGGAAACGAGATAATCCAAGTCCGTCACATGTACATATGAATCGCCATGGGTAACCGGCATGCGTTCATTGACCTGAGCGATGACAAGATCTGCATGATCTGCGCCACTTCTAGTTATATCCACCGAGATGCCCAATGAGCAATAACCGAACTCGTCAGGTGGACTGACCTGTATTAGGGCTACATCAAGAGGTATTCTCCTCGTCCTGAAGAAGGTTGGAATGTCAGACAGGGGCGCGGGCGTATAGTCGGCCCGTCCCTCAGAAACTGCATCACGAATGTTGTCAGAAACAAAGAACGTGTTATGTCTAAACTGTGTCTGGAACTTCGGGTCTGCAGATGGTGTGTTTCCAAGCGTGAGTAGATGCATTATCTCGTTGTCAGCCATCCGATGGGCATTCTTTGCCAGTTCTTGTACCAAATGATGTGGGACGCCACAACCAGTGCCCAGAAGGATGCGAGTTCCTCTGCGGATTTTCTTGATTGCATCAGTAGCGGTGACAACCTTGCCCTTGTACTTCTCAGTCCAGTTCGCTTCGAACATTCATTGCCACCTCATGCTAAAATGATAGATTCTCGTATTGCCATATAGGGATTTCGAACGCCATTTTGTGATTCGGGTTTCCAATGTGCTGCGTAACTCTATCGTGATACTCCGGTTCCAGTTCCTTTCGCAATGCTAGCAAATTGCCTCCTATGCTCTATTCGGTCGTTCCAAGAAGCTTGAGCAGTGTGACCTCGCTAAGAAGACCGAGCTTCTCCGCAATGACTTCAGCAGCCTTGAGTGCCGGGGAGTCGGGTGTCAACTCTGTCAGTGGAGTTCCAAGATAGTTCACCTTGGCAAGCTCTTCATCGTGGGGAATCATGCCTATGAGTGTAAGACTCTGCTCCTCCAACCTGCTCTCCAGTTCTTGTTCCATCCCTTGCGGAAACCGATTCCCAATTATGATAATCTTCTTGAAATCAATGTGTACTTCCTTGGCCAGGTCTCTAATCCTCAGGGCGGCCTCATATGCAGCCCGTGATGGATCTACCACGATGATGAGGATGTCCACATTTCGATTTGTTCTCCTACTCAGATGTTCAAGCCCGGCAGTCATGTCAAGAAGAGTGATCTCATAGTTCGCGCTCAGCGTGTCAATTATCTGGGTGAGTAGTCGGTTGACGTAACAATAGCAGCCTTCGCCCTCTGTGCGGCCCATGGCCAAGAAATCGAACTTGTCGCCCTCGACAAGTGACTCGAAGATCTCTCCCTCCAGTATGTCTTGCTTGGTGACAGCGCCTCCAATTGACCCCTCGTCGATACTCTTTCGAAGATTGCTAGCAATGTCACCAACTGTCAGAGGGACCTCGACACCAAGCGCCCGGGGGAGATTCATGACAGGGTCTGCATCAACTACTAGAAGGCTCCTCTTGGTCATCTCCGTGATCACTCTTGTGAGTAGGGCGGAGATTGTCGTCTTTCCGACACCGCCCTTTCCAGCCACTGAGATCACTAGACGTTCTCTCATGGACTTCTTCGCCTCATTCCTCTTTCCACTTGCCTAACTGGAGATACTTTGTAATCCCACTGGAGTCCCTAGGACCCACTTTGAGTGTCCAGCCGGATTTCTCTTCTGTTTCACCGCTGATCCTCGCTGCCATACCGGGACTGATGAGAATCCTATGGTTCACTTTTTCGGCCACACCATACTCCTCAAGGGCCTCTGCAACCTTTTCTGCGGTCAGCTTCCTTCCAGCAACAGCTGATTGAACGCTCATCCCTTCAGTGTCCACAACCAATAGCCACGCATCGACTGCTCCCTGTTTGATATCGCTTTCCACAGTGAAGTATGTCAAGGCGAAATTGGTGGTATACATGACAGGCGAGTCCGGTCCCGCATCACCATAGCTTTTGAGTCCTGCTTCGACTGAAACAGGCTTGACGGGGTCGGTGTACAGATTGCTGCGCAAGAAAGTCAGTGGTAGGTTTACCCACATGTCAAGGCTATGCATGACAATGATGTCCGAATACCTGACAATCGTTGCCGCTGCAGAGAGAACCTCATCCCATTTTGTAAGCTCTGGGGCGTCACCTTCTCGATAATCGGACCAGACAGATATCGGTGCTGCAAGAATGGGGTATCCAAGCAAGTCATTTTCCAAGACTGTTGAGGACCGTCTGATCTGAGTGAACTTGTTTACTGTAGTTCCGAGACCAGCCTTTGATATTGTTCC
>JAUVHR010000347.1 GCA_030593165.1 Candidatus Thorarchaeota archaeon | reverse complement strand
CGCCTGGTTCAACAACCCAATCATGTATCGTGACGTCGTAGAAGCCCAGGTCCTCAGCCTTGATACAGAGTGATGCTGTTCTCCTTTCTCCAGAGTCCAGTCGCAGTTTCTCGAAACCAACTAGCTCCTTTTGAGGACGTTCCACCGAACTCTCGATGTCCCGTGAATATGCTTGAATGACTTCCGAGCCCGCTCGTTCACCGACGTTAACAATGTCTATTTCTATCGTGAACACATCTTCAGGTGTGGAGATTGATTCCCTTTCTAGGTGGACATTCTCGTATTCGAAAGATGTGTAGGACTGCCCAAAGCCAAATGGAAACAAGGGATTGATGCGCTTCTTCTCAAACCATCTGTAACCCACAAAGATGCCCTCGTCGTAGAAGACTCTCTTCTCCTCATCACCAGGATAGTTCTTTCTCAGACCAGTGCTATGTGCCGGAGAGTCACTGAGCTTTCTCGGGAATGTTAATGGGAGCTTACCCGAAGGATTGACATCTCCGAATAATACATTGACAATCGCTCTCCCACCTTCCATTCCTGGATACCAGGCCTCAAGAACAACTGGGACATTCTCAAGCCATCCATCCATCGACACGGGACTGCCTGAGATTAAGACGACGATTGTGTTTGGATTGACTGCTACCGTTTCATTGATGAGTTGGACCTGTTTCTCAGGTAAACTCAATGAATCACGGTCTCCGAACTCAGAGTCCATTCCCTTGCCATGATTGAGTCCAGCGAAAATGATGGCAACATCTGAGTGCGAAGGATTAGAAACAATTCTGACCTTGTCCTTGCACCGCTCTTTCATCCCTTTGAGAGGAGTGATTTCGTAAGGTGGAATCACTGCGGACGAACCCCCGTAGAGGAACTTGCCGAACTTCTTCTTTAGATTTGGTCCTAGGAGTGCAATCGAGTCAATGCTAAGGATGTCGAGCGGGAGAAGACTCTGTTCATTCTTCAGAAGCACCATTCCTTCTTCTGCCACTCGCCTAGAAAGACTCTGATGCTCGGTTGTGTTTCGAGACCCTCTGGGTATGCTCTCTGGGCTATCGAATAGGCCTGTGAGTATCAACACACGGACGTATCTCCGGACGAGGTCATCCAATGCTTCATCAGAGAACTTCCCTTCTGTGTGAGCTTTCTCCAACAGCTTGATCTTGTACCTGATTGGCCATGGCATCTCCAAGGACAGTCCTCCGTTGATACAGCCTTCAGTTGTTTCAACACACCCTGTTGCTAGCCAATCTGACATGACAAAGCCATTGAATCCCCATCTCTCCATGAGAACTTCGCGGACCAGGTGAGTGTGTTCACTTCCGTAAACACCGTTGACCTTATTGTAGCAAGCCATTACTGCCCATGGATTCGCCTCTCTTACAATCGCTCTGAAAGCTCGCAAGTAAATCTCGTGTAGTGTGCGTTCATGAATCTCCGAGCTGGATGTCTTCCGGTCAGTCTCTTGATTGTTGGCGACGAAGTGCTTGAGACATGCCCCTACTCGCAGGCTCTGAACTCCCTTCACAAATGGGCCCGCCATCTCCTTGGTGAGAAAGGGGTCCTCGCTGAAGTATTCGAACGTCCTTCCATTCAGAGGAGTTCGGTCAATGTTGATGCCTGGTGCAAGTATCATGTGCCTACCAAGTGCTCGGACTTCTTCGGCCGTGGAAACTCCGACATCCCATCCGAGTTGCTTGTTCCATGTGGCTGCGAGGGATTTTGTAGCTGGGAACCTCGTATTCTTCCTGAACGAGCATTGAAATGCACATCCGAGAGGACCGTCAGATACCTTGAACGAAGGAATGCTCAATCGCTTGATCGGTTTTGTAGAATAGATACGCCTCCTCCCATGGCTCGTGAGAAGCATGTACTTCTCTTTGGTTGTCAGCCGTGCAAGAAGATCACTAGCCCTCTCTTCTATGCTGATGTCTTCATTCATGTATGGTGGGTCTGTTTGAGTCTGTTCTGTCATTGTAGGCTAACCCCTGTACGAGTGATGCCGAGTCAACCGATTCCAAGGAGCAATGCTGCAACTGTAACAATAGCACCAACGGCGGCCTGTAGAATCCGAACCATCCGTTCCGATTCCTTTAGCTCCTTTGTGAGGTCATCGCGCTCATCAGCAATGCAACACACCTTTTCTTGGAATACTTCAACAATCTCGGATTTGAGACCCGCCAGACTCTCCTCTACCTCGTGAATGGTAATGATTCTCTCCCCCGCAGACATGAGCGCCTGCAGAACAAAAACCGTTGAGTCAAGGTCAGAGGCTGAACCCAAATTGTCTCCCCAGCCGCCATCACTGTTTTGGACCCTGAGGAAGAAACCAGCAGCTCTTCTGATAGGGTCTTCTGTAGGAGATCCCATCTTGGCGAGTGCATATACAGCGAAACCACTTCTGTCAATCGTACTAGGTTGACCCCTCCCGCTACGTTGTGAGAAACCCCCATCGTCCTGTTGACAGCTTAGCAAGAAGGCGCGCCCTTGTTCTAGAGCAACTCGTAGGTCGGGACTGATGGTATCTTCACCTTGTGATAACTCTACAAGAGCCATTAGTGAGAGTGCGGTGTGATCGACATCGCTGTCATGTTCCGCGGACCATCCCCAACCACCATCATGGTTCCTTGATGCAACAAGCTGGTCGATAATCTCCTGACGCTGCGTACTGAGAAGAGCATCGCCAAGCGCAGAAACACACATAGATGTCAATGCAATTTCCGCAGCGGAGTCGCTCTCTCCATCCATGGAGAAGGTCTCGCGCCACATACCTTCCTTCAAGTTACTCGCGAGATATCGCTGACAGCCCTTCAGTATTGGATTAGAGAGAGGCGCCCCTAGTGATTTCAGAGCTTGTGCAATGATAGCTGTGGGGCCAAGAGAAGGACCGCTGTCGACAAAATACCCGAATCCGCCAGATGATAGCTGAATTGCCGCCAAGTACTTACTAGCAGCAGATGGGGCCGGGTCAGAAATCTCAATTCCAACCTCACCCATGGCAAGAAGAGCATAACCAGTCATTAGGGGAGTGGCCTCATGATCAGGCATCAGTGAGAAACCCCCTGATTCCTGCTGAAGATTCCGAATGAATTGAATTCCATCACTAATTGGTGCACGCTCAAGAGCATGAAGCCCTTTATCATAGAGTGACTTTGTAGCCTTGTCAACTATCTCTTGAACCTCAATGACTCCATCACTGGTGAGTTCTTCACGCGTCATGCTTTCACCTGACTTTTAAATGGGGGAACTGCATCCTATGAGTGTTCCTGAACACAGGTTTGTACTTGCTGCGGTGATGAAGGTGGAAGAAACTGACAAAATGATTGACGCCCTGGAGCGAGAGACTATCTACCAAGCTATGGAAATCATGGGGATCGACAGGGAAACAACTGACGCGTATCTCTTTCTGCTCATGGAGGGATCATCTCCGGTCGAGAAGATTCCAGTGAGTCCTCACAGGAAAATGAGGGTTCTACAACATCTTGTCACGAAACAGTTTATCACAGTTTCAAGAGGTGGACTCTACACAGCAAAAGATGCTGAGATAGTTCTTAGAGCAAAGGTTGATGAGCATCAACGCAATGCACGTCTGATTGAGAAAGCGATTAGCGAGCTGGAGCTATCAG
>JAUVHR010000155.1 GCA_030593165.1 Candidatus Thorarchaeota archaeon | reverse complement strand
ACGGAGATCGAGCGCCTGCGTCACTCAACCACTCATTCTCTGACGACACGGGATGATGTTGTCGTTGTCGCCTCTGTTTCATGCATCTACGGTGTCGGCGACCCCAAAGAGTATGAGGCTCTCAGTCTGTTCCTTCACGTTGGAGAGGAGATTGGACGACGAGGACTTCTTGAAGGTCTGGTGTCCATGCAGTTCGAGAGAAACGACATGGAGATTAAGCCTGGAATCTTCCGTGTCCGTGGTGATGTTATTGACATTCATCCAGCATCATCCCGAGCAAGCATTAGAGTAGAACTAGATGGTGATACCATCGAGAAACTCTCTTTTCTTCAACCTCTTACCTCGCGACGAATAAGTGATGAGAAATGGGTTCGGATATCTCCAGCTAAGCATCATGTTGCCCGTCATGAACGAATCCTCGAAGCGCTGGAACCGATTGCACAGGAAATGGAAGAGCGAGTCGAGTGGTTCAAACAGCAGGGAAAGCTAGTTGAGGCAGATCGACTCAGACGACGGACCCTTTACGACATTGAGATGCTTAGAGAGACCGGTAGTTGTCAAGGCATTGAGAACTACTCCAGAGTGATAGAGAACCGAGATATTGGACAGAAGCCGTACGTCTTGCTTGACTACTTCCCTAAAGACCTCCTTATCATCATAGATGAGAGTCATATGACAATTCCTCAGATTCGAGGAATGCATCTTGGCGACCTTGCCCGTAAGCAGAATCTTGTGAACTTCGGATTCAGACTGCCATCAGCGTTTGACAACAGACCTCTCAGGTTTGATGAGTTCGAGGAATACATGAAGCATGTCATCTACACAAGTGCAACACCTGCAGCTTTCGAGAAACGGTCCAGTTCTCAGATTGTTGAGCAGCTCGTCAGGCCAACAGGATTGCTAGATCCTGAGATAACAATTCAGCCAGTCATGGGGCAAATCGACCATCTCATGGGAGAGATACATAGGCACGTAAAACTTGGCGACCGTGTTTTAGTCACAACACTCACAAAGAAGACATCCGAGATGCTCACCGAGTTCCTTGTAGAGAATGGCATCCGAGCAAGATATCTTCACTCTGATATCGGAACGGTCGAGAGAATTGAGATCATCCGAGAGCTTAGACAGGGCAAGTTCGATGTGATTGTGGGAATCAACCTCTTGCGGGAGGGTCTTGACCTTCCGGAGGTTTCGTTGGTTGCTATTCTTGATGCGGATAAGCAAGGTTTCCTGAGAACTGACTGGGCACTTATACAGACAATGGGCAGAGCTGCAAGGAATGTCCATGGTCGTGTGATTCTTTACGGCGACCGTGTGTCAGAAGCGATGCAGTCTGCTATTGATGAGGTCAACCGCAGAAGAGCGTATCAGCAGAAGTATAATGATGAGCACGGGGTCATTCCAGTTTCAATCAGTAAGGCGATTCAAGACATTGCTGAAGGAATCACGCGTCCTGGTACGACCGGTCAGACGAAGTTGACAGACTTCGATCCGCTTGAGATGGAGGACCTCATGGATTTCATTGTAGACCTTGAGGAGCAGATGAAAGAGGCGGCGAGGAACCTTGAGTTCGAACGAGCTGCCGAGCTGAGGGATGAGATAGCGAAGCTGAGAAAGAGAATCGAGGGCTCACAATAGTGAAGGCAGTACCACAAACAACCCGGACGAGCGAGGCACTCGAGTTCGATGGTCCAAAGTCCATAGTGGTTATTGGGGCTGCTGAACACAACCTGAAGCACATCAATGTAGAGATTCCGAAGAATAAGCTGACCGTCGTGACCGGCGTCAGTGGGTCCGGCAAGTCAAGTCTCGTTTTCGATACGATATTCGCCGAGGGCCAGAGAAGATTCATTGAGTCACTGTCAGCATACGCACGTCAGTTCTTGGGGATGCTGGAGAAACCGAAGGTCGATTTCATGTCGGGTCTCTCTCCATCGATATCCATTGACCAAAAGAGTGTGGGCCGCAACCCTCGGAGCACCGTTGGAACCATCACTGAGATCTACGACTTCCTCAGGCTGCTCTACGCAAGGGTTGGTGAACCACACTGTCCTCAGTGCGGTTTGAAGATAGAGCCACAGACTGCACAGCAGATGGTGGACCGCATACTCCAGATTGAAGAGGGTAAGCGTGTTATGATTCTAGCCCCGATTGTGCGGGGGCGAAAAGGAGAGTACCGAAAAGAGTTCAGGGACCTCATGAGACAGGGATTCGTAAGGGCGCGAGTTGATGGAGACCTTATCGACATTGAGGAGGGTCTGTCACTTGACCGCTATGTCGAGCATACAATCGAGGTCGTGATGGACCGGCTCAAGGTATCAAAGACACAGAGGGACCGTATCTCAGAGGCTGTCGAAGCTTCACTTGACATGGCTGAAGGTGTCGTCACGGTTGCTGTTGGTGGGGAGAACCTGACCCTCTCCGAACAGTTCGCCTGCGTTGACTGCGGAATAGGTCTTCCTGAGATGGAGCCTCGCATCTTCTCATGGAACACGCCACAGGGTGCATGTCCTCACTGCACAGGTCTAGGAGTAATGAGGGAGTTTGACCCCGACCTGTTCATCGAGGACCCGAACCTGACACTCAGGGATGGCGCCATCAGGACTACCAAGTGGCAGCTACGAAGAAAGATGTTCAGTGACATGGCAGAGCATTATGGCTTCACGGTCGATACGAAGTGGAAGGACCTCACAGACGCGCAGAAACACATCGTGATGTTTGGTTCTGGAGACAGGAAATTCGAACAGGTTTGGACGAGCGATAATCCAGATAATGAGGTACAGTGGAAAGGAACTTTTCAGAGACCCTTCGAGGGGTTTGTTTCGCGGGCAAAGCGAATGTACAGACAGACGAAGTCGGATTACAGGCGTCGACAACTTGAGAAGCTCATGTCCGCTTTGCCGTGTCCTGTGTGCAAGGGTAAGCGACTTCGACCGGTTTCACAGGCAGTCACATTCGGAGGCAAGTCAATCACAGACCTCGACTCGATGTCAATCAAACAGCTACGGCAGTTCTTTGAGAGTGTTAAGATTGAGCCTCGGTTGGAACCTGTGGCCTCGCCCATCACAAGCGAGATAGGCGGTCGTATCGGTTTCCTAGAGGAGGTCGGTCTTGAGTACCTCACGCTTGATAGAACGGCGCCAACCCTCGCTGGTGGAGAAGCACAAAGAATCAGACTGGCGAGTCAGATTGGCTCGAATCTTGTGGGCGTTACATATGTGTGCGATGAACCTTCGATTGGGCTTCATGCTCGTGATAACATGCGACTACTGCGGTCTCTGATGAAACTGAGAGACCTCGGCAATACGGTCATCATTGTGGAGCACGACGAAGAGACCATGCGCAATGCCGACTACATCGTCGATTTGGGTCCCGGTGCTGGAGCAGAAGGAGGTGAGGTCGTCGTGGCTGGACCTCTCAAGAAGATCCTGAGGTCAAGGAAGTCCATCACGTCACGCTTCCTCAGAGGTCTTGATGCAATCCCAGTTCCCAAGGAACGACGGGAACCGAATGGACGCTTCCTCGTGGTAAAGGGAGCTCGTCATAACAACCTGAAGGATATCGACGTCAAGATTCCTCTTGGGTTGTTCATCTCAGTCACCGGCGTAAGCGGGTCGGGAAAGTCAAGCCTTGTAGTCGAAACCCTTCAGCGAGCACTTGCCCGGAAGTTCCACCATGCGGAGTCTGTACCAGGCAAGCACGACTCAATCGAGGGAGTGGAACAGCTCGACAAAGTGATAGTCATCGACCAGAGTCCAATTGGAAGGACTCCGCGGTCAAACCCTGCAACATACGTCGGTCTCTGGTCCCCACTCAGGGACATGTTCGCTTCACTTCCAGAGGCAAAGGTCAGGGGCTACAAGCCCGGTCGTTTCAGCTTCAACGTTAAGGGTGGTCGCTGTGAGAAATGTCGCGGTGCAGGTGTTGAAATCATAGAGATGCAGTTTCTCCCCCCCGTTCAGGTGACCTGTTCTGAGTGCAAGGGTAGACGCTACAATCGAGAGACCCTCCAAGTTCGGTACAAGGGCAAGAACATCGCCGACATCTTGGAGATGCGGATTGATGAGGCAATCGACTTCTTTGAGAGCGTACCGTCGATACACAGGCGGCTTCAGACTCTGTGCGAGGTGGGCATGGGGTATGTAAAACTGGGACAACCAGCAACGACTCTCAGCGGTGGGGAAGCTCAAAGAATCAAACTAAGCAAGTTCCTCTCACGACCAGCTACCGGACAGACTCTGATAATGTTAGATGAACCCACCACAGGGCTTCACTTCGCCGACATCAAGAAACTGCTTGAGGTCCTCCATCGGCTTGTTGACCTCGGCAACACTGTCCTGATCATCGAGCACCAGCTAGACGTGGTTAAGACCGCAGACTGGGTAATAGACCTTGGGCCCGAAGGCGGTGACGATGGTGGTTACCTTGTGGCAGAGGGGCCGCCCGAGGAGATAGTCGCTAGCAAGAAGTCATACACAGGCAAGTACCTCAAGGAGTTCCTTGACGAGGTTCAGGAGGCGAAGCGATGACCGGCTACATCAAGGTTCGCAAAGCCGAGGAAAACAACCTCAAGGCTATTGATGTGGATATCCCCCGAGACCGTCTCGTTGTCGTCACTGGTCCATCAGGGTCTGGCAAGAGCACGTTGGTCTTCGATACGATATTCGCCGAGGGACAAAGGAGGTATGTAGAATCTCTCTCATCATACGCAAGGCGATTTCTCGGAAGACTGGACAAGCCGAAGGTTGACAAGATAACAGGTCTCCCGCCAGCGATATCCATTGAGCAGAAGGGTCGAACCAAGAACCCCCGGAGCACGGTTGGAACGAGCACTGAGATTCACGATTACTTAAGACTGCTCTACGCTAACACAGGCACCCCCCACTGCGTTCAGTGCAAGAGGCCAATGGAGCAGCTCACTGCAGAAACAGCTGCGAGACTCCTCCTTGATGAGAATGGCGGCGAGAGGATCTTCATCTTGGCGCCTCTTGTTCGAAGCGACACAGGTAAACAAGACGAAATTCTTGAGGGTCTCTTGAAGAGTGGGTTCGCCAGAGTCCGGGTTGATGGCGATGTTCATGAGATAGAGGGACTTGAGATTGACGGCCGAAAGAAACACGACATCGATGTGGTTGTGGACCGCCTCGAATTGAGTCGGAAAACAAGAGAACGACTGATTGGTTCTCTCGAGACCGCTCTTGAGACCGGGGATGGAATGGCCTATGTCGCAAGAGAAGGAGAGGATGACCTCATCTTTGCGGAACAACTCATGTGTCCGAAGTGCGGAATACAATACGAGAAGCTCGGGCCGAAGGCGTTCTCCTACAACAGACCGGATGGGGCATGTTCAACCTGCAATGGTCTTGGAGTTACGATGACTGTGGATGCTACGCTTGTTGTTCCCTCTGACGATATGACGATACGCGAGATAAACAGACGCGTTAATGGCGGGGAGAGCAAGTGGTTCTTGAAGCGGTTAGAAGCACTGGGTGACGCGTTGGGCTTCGGCCTCGAAACTCAGTATAGCGACCTCACCAAGAAGCAGATTGAAACCTTCATGTGGGGCCGTCCAGAAATGAGTCTAACATATGTGATGGAGGGTGAAGACTCACGATGGGAGATTTCTAGGAAATGGTACGGATTGATTCCGTGGCTCAGGCGAGTATTCAAGCTCGGTAGCAGTAGCGACAAGCCGTGGTACCAGAGCCGTGCGGCGCGCATAGCCTCTGAGTTTTCCAGAAAGGTTCCGTGCGAGTCTTGTGGAGGAAGGAAGCTCAAACCAGAGAGTCTGGCTGTGACAGTGGGCGGTGCAACAATCGACAGAGTGACATCGATGACTATCGAGGAAGCTCGCAAGTTCTTCGAGTCTATAGAACTGACAGAGCGTGAGCACAAGATTGCGGAGCTCGTGCTGAAGGAGATCATCGCTCGACTGAAGTTCCTTGTTTCTGTTGGTCTGGACTACCTTAATCTCGACCGTTTATCGATGAGCCTCTCCGGCGGTGAGAGCCAACGGATTCGACTTGCCACACAGATAGGCTCTGCACTTACAGGGGTTCTCTACGCCTTGGATGAGCCATCCATAGGTCTCCATCCGCGTGACATTGACAGACTGATAGAGACCTTCAGACACCTCAGAAGCTTGGGCAACACTGTTGTGGTCATTGAACACGACCGTGACACAATTCAGGCAGCGGATTACATCATCGATCTCGGTCCAAAGGCAGGGACAAATGGCGGCGAGGTTGTTGCGGTGGGCACTCCTTCTGAGGTTCTCGCTCACCCGAGGTCTCTAACAGCAATGTATCTTGCAGGCAAGAAACAGATTCCAGTTCCCACCAAACGACGGACTGGCAACGGCCATTCAATTGTCGTCCGCGGCGCTAGATGCCACAACCTGAAAGGAATCGACGTATCATTCCCGCTTGGTAAGTTCATCTGTGTGACTGGTGTGAGTGGATCTGGAAAGAGTACACTCACATACGAAACCCTGTACAAAGCACTGGCACGAGCAATCAACGAGTCTGGACCCATGCCCGGAGCCTTTGATAGTTTAGAAGGTGTCGAACACATCGACCGACTCGTTCTCGTGGACCAGTCCCCCATTGGTCGAACTCCTCGGTCGAATCCTGCGACTTACACAAAGGTATTCGGCGAGATTCGCAACCTCTTTGCTAAGATGCCGGAGGCGAAGACGCGTGGTTACGGAGCGGGAAGGTTCAGCTTCAACACAAGAGCTGGCAGATGCGAGAAGTGTCAGGGCTCTGGTGTACTACGCGTTGAGATGCACTTCATGAGTGACATATTCATGACTTGCGATGTTTGCAAGGGTAAGCGTTTCGACAGAGAAACCCTTGAGGTCACTTACAAGGGGAAGAACGTCAACGAAGTTCTCTCCCTGACCATCGAAGAGGCTCTAGAGTTTTTCACAGATGTTCCGAAGATTGCAGACAGACTTTCGACACTTGTTGATGTAGGCTTGGGATACCTCCAGCTCGGACAACCCGCGACTACCCTCTCGGGCGGGGAGGCGCAAAGGATGAAGCTTGCCGCAGAGCTCTCGCGAAGGGACACAGGGAACACGTTCTATCTTCTAGACGAGCCCACGGTTGGCCTGTCGGCTTCTGATGTTCATGTGCTGCTAAGGGTTCTCAATCGCCTCGTAGAGGCTGGAAACACGATAATTGTCGTGGAGCATAATCTAGAAGTCATCAAGACTGCAGACCATATCATCGACCTAGGACCAGAAGGCGGTGACGGTGGAGGAGAGGTCATTGCAACAGGTACTCCCGAGGACCTCACGGAAGTCGTAGACTCGTACACTGGTGTGCATCTCCGTCCAATCATCTACGGATGGGATG
>JAUVHR010000031.1 GCA_030593165.1 Candidatus Thorarchaeota archaeon | reverse complement strand
CTCTTGGTATGAGATGGGATGATTTCTGAAATTACGAATGCTTATCGAAATCCTTATGTTCAGAATCAATTTGGAAGACTAAGAGTCATCGTTTAATGATGCTACGATAGCGCTTGCCTGGCAACAAGTAGTATCATCTGTTGGTTCTTGCATCTGCGGAGGTTGCCCAGCCAGGTTAAAGGCGCTAGGTTGAGGGCCTAGACTTCACGACGTTTCGTCGTGGAGAGGCAATCTCGTAGGAGTTCGCGAGTTCAAATCTCGCCCTCCGCACCATGTTTACTTCACTGCAACAGATGCGTTTTCAGGAATGTATAGGATTCCTCACGAGCATCCTCAGGGAAGCTATGTCCCAAATCATGAAGGTAAATTTCGAAATTACTCCTCTTACTTAGAGGAAGATACTCACTTTCTTGAGCATCGTGTGATAGATGAAACGGTGTGGGATGGACCATATCAAGAAAGAAGTCAAAGTCTCTTTGATCTGAACGTAGATTGGGAATCATCGTTTCAGCACTCTCCATTCTATTGCCGTGTTCATAGGCATTGTACGAAATCACTCCGCATGAACTAGCTCCTACTTTGATTCGATTGTCAAATGCAGCTAGTACAATCGCCATCAAGCCCCCAAGAGAATGACCAATAACACCAATCTTCTCAGAATCAACTCCTTTGATTGATGTGAGCACAGAAACAGCAACATAGAGATCATGCAGGTGTTTTGCCATTAGGCATGTTCCATAGAGAATGTACTTTGCACTAATCATCTCTTCATAACCACGGATAAAACCCGGATTATCATAATACTCGTCAATATCTCGGTATTCTTCGAAACCTATGAAATCCGGAGCAAGAACAATGAAGCCCTGCTCACAAAGGTCCTTCGCATATGCAAACTGTTGTTTCCCTTCTGGAGTGGAGTGTTTCGGGTTTGGAGTGACCGCCTCGGTCTTGGTGTATTCAGGATTCTTAACAAGTCCAAGAGTTTCTGATTTTCCCGCCTTGAATTCATCATTATGCTGATGCAGTGCTAGTATTCCAGGAATTTTTGTTTCTTCTTGCTTCTTGGGAACTAGCAAATATGAAAAGACCGGGAGACCTGGTTCCACAAAATATTGAATTCTGTGAAGGTAGAAAGAATCAAAGTCCCACTTATCGATAAATGTGGGTTTGGATGGCAAGGGGAGTAATGGAAATCTTCGCAGATAATTGAACATTTCGTAGTTTTCAGATCGATGGAAGAGGTATTGAGTCACATCATCGATCAGAGGTCTATCTTGAATTGCACCATATTTCATGAAACTACCTCAGATTATCCTACATGATTGCAATTCTACTGCAATCATATGAATCTAATTGACCAATGCTCAAATTTCGCCCTCCGCACCATGTTAGGCATTCTTCCTGCTGTCGAATAATCGCTCTTGTCAATGATTCTTACATTGTTTTCACTCTTTGTTGATTTCAGTCCCCTTATCTTACATCAAAAATCCAGTCAAACTTTCAAGAAGCATCGGTCGAAAATCAGGAGGTTTGGCGGACTCAGATAGGTGATCGTTAATCCGTTATCTATCTGTCCGCTATCGTTTGTACGAGAAAACGCTCAGAAACTATCTGGTTGTACCGGCCAGCCACTCAAAGAATCCTGGCTTGACTTGCTTCTTTCGTTTCTCAGTTGTTTTGGTTCTTTTCAATTCTTTTTCACCTTTCTAATACAAACTACGATGTTTTGATAATAAAGTAGCTGAAACCTGCACAACAGAAAACCGTGTTAGGAGATGAAATGGAGCCCCGGGTGGGATTCGAACCCACGACGTTTTCCTAGTTCGGGAAGAATCTCAACGATTTTCCTTACGAAGGAAACGCCATAGCCACTAGGCCACCGAGGCTTGACTGACGGGCAATCCGCTGAGATTTGTTATAAACGTTAATATCGAATAGCCGTTCTTCTCCACAAGGTTACATCTATGAAGACAGGCGAGATTGGCGAAAGAGAATTTCTGTCAAGTATCCAGCATCTGGTCCATCAGGCACACGGGGCGAAACTGCAGTTCAACGATGATGCATCAGATGTACCAGTTGGGTCTAACAAACACGTTGTTGTGAATGTAGATACATTCGTTTCAGCAACAGACCGACTACCAGAAATGACAGATGCCCAAGTAGGCCGGAAGACAGCAGTTATGGCACTGAGCGATATTGTAGCAAAAGGCGCGACGCCTATTGCCAGCATGCTCTCATTATGTATGCCTGAGGACTATGAGGTATCCTCGGCCTCCGAGATTGTCAGAGGCTTCTCGCAATACTGTCTGAAGAAGGATGTTCCATTCGTGGGTGGCGACATGGGTTTAGCTTCCGATGTTGTTCTCACTGGAGTTGCTCTTGGAACGGCTGAACCTGACTTGATTGTGTCAAGGAGCGGTGCAGGAGTAGATGATGTCATTGCGGTCACAGGACGATTTGGACTGACCTCAGTGGCTTTCAGTATTCTACTTGACGGGCTCTCAGCGAAATCAGACCTTCATCGTTCAGCAGTGCAGGCTGCCTACAAACCAGAGATATACTTTGGACTAGTGTCCTCACTTGCTAAGATCGGTGCAGTTTCGAGTTCGATGGATAGCAGTGACGGCCTCGGCATCACACTTCATACAATGGCAAGTCAAAGCAATCTGGCTTTCCTTGTTGACGATTTACCAGTAGCTAGAGGCGTGGAGCATTTCGCTCGAGAGAACCAGCTAGATACACTGACATTGGTAATGCAAGGGGGCGAGGAATTCATTCTGGTGTTGACAATTCCCTCGAATAAGTGGGATGATGCTCTCACCGTGGCGCGAGAAAATCATGCACATCTTACGGAGATTGGAACAGTTGTGAAGGGCGAAGGTACAAAGTACGAGTCGTCGGAAGGGCATCTTGACATTCCGTCCAAAGGTTATGACAACTTCAGGAAGTGGAGCTGAACTGGATAGGGTCTTCATAATTGATGGCTACGTGGATGAACCTACATGTCTAGGTGTTCCCCCATACATTAGCATCTATCCTCGATACATGGCTGGAGCGATTTGGTCACACGATTCTACTACAGAGGTGCGCTATCAGACAATCGACCAAGTCAGAACTAATGTTGAGGAGGCACAAGCACAGTGGGCGAGCGCGGGCTGCTTGATTCTAGTGGCTGGAATGATCGTACCTGGCAAGTACATCGGAGGTACCCCCATCTCAGTGCGCGAAACAAGACGATTCTTTTCCGATTCATCCTTAATTGACATTCCCAAGCTCCTTGTTGGCCCATGGGCCAGACATGGTTGCGGTTTGGAGGGTGGTAAGATCGCATTAAGCCCCAAGGTACTCTCACCTCCATTCGACTATATTGTACAAGGCAATCCTGGGATTGTCATTGGTGAACTTGCACACTCCAAATGGAGATTCTCTTCAGTTGATATGAGCAGAAGAAATGATGGAACAGAACCAATTGCTGAATATGCTGAACGGGGAAGCTGTATCGTCACGCAACATCCTGGGTACCAACGAGGTCACATCATCTGTGAGATTGAAACCTACAGGGGATGCCCCCGCTATCTCACCGGTGGTTGTTCATTTTGCGTTGAACCTTCTTACGGAGAACCTAAGCAGCGACAGGTCCGCAACGTCATTAACGAGGTGAAGTCACTTTACGAGCAGGGAATTCGCGCCTTTCGAATTGGGCTGCAGGCCGATTTATTCACTTTTGGTTCAAAGGAGATGGGTCAGGAAGAGTTTCCCACCCCCAATCCATCAGTGATAGAGGCTCTCTTCTCTGGGATACGAAAGGTTGCTCCGCATCTTGATGTACTGCATATTGACAACGTTAATCCTGGAACCCTTGCCCGTCATCCCGAGGAAAGTCGGGAGGTTGCTAGAGCGATTATAAAGTACCATACTCCAGGTGACGTAGCGGCCCTTGGCATCGAGTCCCTTGACCCAGATGTGATCAAGAAAAACAACCTCAAGGCATCAGAGGAGGATGCACTCGCTGCTGTAAGGCTGCTAAACGAGGTTGGAGATCAACGATCCTCTTGGGAGCTGCCACACCTGCTACCTGGCATCAATCTTCTCTATGGTCTACCAGGTGAACGAACAGCAACTGCAGACTACAATATGGGTTTCCTAGAAACACTAGTTGAAGAAGGGCTCATGGTACGTCGTATTAACATCCGCCAGGTTATTGGCTATCCCAACACTGGGATTGAAGTCAAGAAGAAACAGGGTCTCAAACGTAACGAGTTCTTTCGACACAAGCAGATGGTTCGCGAACGGATTGATAGTGAGATGATTCGACGAGTTGCCCCCAAGGGGACAATCCTTCGTCGTACATTCGTCGAGCGTCAAGAGGGAGGCACCTATCTCACGCGTCAACTTGGGACATATCCGCTTCTCTGCTACATGACTGGGACTGCAGATGTTCACGGCATCTACGATGTCTTTGTTGTTGATCATGGACCACGGTCACTTTCAGTTCTGCCATTCCCTCTTCAAGCAAATGCGGCAAGTCTGTCACAATGGAAACGCATTCCCGGACTAGGCGCAAAACGAGCTGCACGAATCAAGGCTTATGGCCCCTTGCGGAGCAAAGCAGATTTAGAAGCAGCACTTGAAATGGAGATTCCTGAGTGGCTTCACAATGCACTGTCTTTTCCAGCAGATGCGAACTCATAGTTCTGATGAGGAAGTGGCGGGCCCGGAGTGATTCGAACACTCGAACTCCAACTGGCTTCAGATTCCGATTTATGATCTTTAGAAGGCTGGCGCCCTATCCGGGCTAGGCAACGGGCCCTTGGTTCCAGAGTCCTTTCAGTATAGTCATAAAGTTTTCCGCATTACCAAAGACTGGCCCAGTCGCGTGTTAGAAACTGACTCTCAGAGAACCTCAGAGGGCTGGGGACTGACTTAGTCCCCAGGAGGACGGTTGTGAAACCAATGAAGGTTCCGTCCATCTGATAGGGTGTATTGATCTGTGAATATATCCTCCACGAAAAACGTATCATACCAGCCCAAAACTGGGCGGATAAATGACAAAGTACTGAACCACGACCGCGAGAAGAATCCCACTGAACACAAGGCCTTTGCCTCGTTTTGCATTAGTTTCCGTGAGCCATAGTATTGCTCCGACTAAGACAATAATGACAGACGATACTTGTCCAATGAAAATCAAAAAATCCCAGATCTCTACGAAGTATCCTGCAATCATAGCTGCGAAATCTGTCAGTGGGCTTAATACTTCAAAGAGTCCCAAGTTCCTCACCACCAGTGAATCCGGGTCTGGACAATATAAACTCCTAAAGACTTGAGATGCTCTTAACGGCCAGTATGGAATGTGGAGTTTTGGACGTACTATTCACCTTTGAGCCCGCTACAGAATGCATAGGTGTTGATTCCAATGTCTTCGTGGTTGTACCCGCCCTCAAGTAGCCCATAGCGACGACCCTCGCAGCGGTCGACTGAGAATTCATACATTAATCGACCGATTTCCTTGAAGGCATTTGTCGACAGGTTACTCCCCCAACATCGCTCATACTGATCGAACCCTGCCGAAGCCACGATTATGTCCACATCGGGACTCGCATCAAGTGCCCGTTTGACATCTGCAAGATAGGACTTGTCACCATGTCCTCTAGGGTTGTATATCGTAAACTCACGCATATGTCCTAGGATGTTGATATTTCCATCTCCCTCATGCAAATCGAAATCAAGAACGAATGCGGATTCTATTAGACCACAGGCCTTCAAGTCAAGTAATGAGATTGCTATGTTATTGAAATAACAGAAGCCCCAGTAACTATCCCTTGATGCATGATGTCCTGGTGGACGGATTAGACCAAATGCTGGATTGCCTTCGGAAGCAAGAGTAGCTGTCTGAATCGCACCACCAGCTGCAAGCAAAGCAACCTCGTATAGGAGTCCAGTTCTGTTGGTTTCACTATCATGTCTAACCTCCTGGATTACATGAGCATCGTGAGCACGCAAGATCTGCCGCTCAGTAGCACGTAGTGCTTCAACAAACTCGTATTGTGGATAGTTCTCCAGCACTTCGAAGGCAGTGTCAAGCCTACCCGGCGCTCCTGCAGGAGTATTATCATAGCTTCGCTTCATCAGCGGATGAGTAACAATCTTCACAGGTTGACAATTGGCACCGTACAATATGTGTCTAATGTTTCAGAAACTTAACCTAACTCTCACTGAAAAAGATGAAAACAGAAAATGAAATTGAAGGGCAGCAGGTCTTGGACCTATCTACCCCACGGGCATGAAGTGAATAGAGTTCTAGGAGGGTCTGAGATTCCCAGACTCCTCGTTCAAACATGACAAGTCTAGCCGAACAGACTACCAAGTCCTGCTGTGAACTCTTCCTCTTCTTCCTTTTTCTCTTCCTTCTTCTCCTCGGCTGCGGCCTTACCTGTTGGGGCTGCACTACCAGCAGCGGCTGGTGCGGCAACTGCCATTGGCATAGCGGCGCTTTGCAAGGCCTCATCGATGTCAACACCGTCAAGAGCTGCGATTAGTGCTTTGACCCTGCCTTTGTCAGCGGTCACACCAGCGGCAGTGAGGACGGCGTCCATGCTCTTGGCGATAATCTTCTTGCCTGCCTTGTGGAGCAGAAGTGCTGCGTATACGTACTCCATTGTCATTACCTCTTTTTACTCATCCAAACAGGCCACCAAGGCCTGCGATTGCTTCTCCTTCGTCGTCATCATCTGGCTCGGACTCCTCTGCTGGAGTATCATCTGTGGATGTTTCAACAGTGTCGGTTGCTGCTTCGGCAGCAGCCTGAACCTGTCCAAGGACGTCTGAAGGTATCGCGTCTGGGTTTCTTTCGGAGATTGCACTCGCTAACGCGAATGCTTCCGAGTTCGCTTTTGCCAAGAACTCATCAAGCATGTCTGTTGTGAAGAAGCCGACATTTAGTGTCAGACTTCTCGACTCTATGCTGGCCTTGGCTATCAACAGCTGAATATTGTCAGCAGTTGGGTATCCTACGTTTACTGATAGGTTGACAGCAAACTGATGACCAGCTATCACCGACTGGAATAGCTGTTCAATATCTATGTCAAAGCTCTCTGCAGTGAGAACCATGCCATCTGTATATGCGGCTATGAGTCTTAGCTGCAATTCCATTGGCTCGAGGCCAAGACGTGTGAGCATCTGAGCCATAGCATTGCTAATCACCTCACCAGCCTTCACGGCAACCGTATCCTCAGTGATATGAATGAAACCTCCCCTTACACGAGAGGGTATCTTTAGCGCTGCCAGCTCGCTGATGAACGGACCAGGTGCAACACCTGTGTTCATTGCGGAAACAATGATATCATTGGGTGCTGTTTGACCACCCTTTGCCGGGGCAGCAGCCTTGTTATCACTAAGGAATTTACTGAGGATGAAGGGATCCTGTTTGCTGAAGATGAATGCAACAGGTCCTCTTACAAACTTCGTAAGGTTCTTGATGCCTTTCTTCTTCTTGGTTTCTTCAAGTGCTCTGATCATCAGGGTATTCCGTGCCATACGGAGCTTGGCGGAGCCTCGAAGCGACTCCCTAATACCATGAAGCTGCCTAGCACCTACACCCTCAACATTGATGAGACCGATCATCTCACTTTCTTCAATCCCAGCAATCAATCCGACTACTGCGTCAATCTTCCATTGGGCTACTTTTCTCTCATAGACTGACATCTACGGTCACCTCTTAATGGTCACACTGGGACCCATTGTTGTCTTTACGTGAAGACTGCCTATTCTGCCCGCAAACCCTTTGCTCTTAACGAATTCGAGCACAGCCTCAACGTTTGCGGCAATGTCTTGGTCATCCATGGACACGTGACCAACCTTAACATGGAATGTTGGTGTATTTCTCATTCTGATTCGCACAGTACGATGATATTGGCTAACAACTGCATCTAGGTCGGCCTGCGGTGAGAATGGTTTTGGCATCTTCCCGCGCGGGCCAAGAGCCTGTCCTAGGTATCGTCCTACTAGAGGCATTGTATCCAGAGATGCGATGAAGAAGTCATGGCCTTTTGCAAGAGCCTTCCTCTCCTTCTTCTCTTCTCCCAGCTTAGGGATGTCGTCCTTGGAAATCACAGTCGTGACACCTGCAGCTCTGGCATTGTCAGCGAACTCTCCATCTCCGAAGGCACAGATCTTGATGAGTGGGAACAACGTATTAGGCAGAACAAGCTCCTGATTCAATCTATTCTCGGGCTTTGACACATCCAATTCCTTCTTCCTGAAGTTGAATGCTAGGTCAAAGCTCTGGTCGAACTTGATGCCTTTCTCGGTTCCTTTGGCTCTCGCTTCTGCTATAGCCGCTGTTATGTTATTGAGATTGAATGACATGTACTAGCCCTCCCTCAGCATACCTGCAAGCTGGCTGTCCCATTTCCCTTCTCGGACTTCCTGTTGGAACTGCTTGGCAGCCATACCCTCAATGGTCACTCCCATTGATACACATGTACCAGAAACTATCATCACAGCAGCTTTCATTGTCACTGCAGATAGATTATCAGCCTTTCCACTAGCAATGGACTTTATCTGTTCAACCGTTAGATTGCCAACAATAGCTGTGTTTGGTTCGCCTGAGCCTTTTGGTTGACCTATCTCCTTCAGAATCAACGCACTTGTGGGAGGAGTTCCTACCACAATCTCAAACTCTTTTGTTTCTTGGTCAACAATAATCCTCACAGGTACCTTCAGCCCTGCAAATGGCTGAGTGACCTCATTGATTTTCGTCACAACTTGGAATATATTGACTCCAGTGGGGCCAAGAGCTGGACCAATCGGAGGTCCTCCTGAGGCCTTACCACCCTCAACCATCGCTTCTACAGTTATCTTTTGTGAACTCACTTTTTTCACAACTCCTGATGCAGTATACCCGACGAACTCGCAGTTCTTCCGGTGGGGTCGACTTCCGGGACAGAAATCAATCTACATCCCTTGTAGTCTACTGTATTCTGTGTCACTTTCTTTCACCCCGGACATAACGGTCTAGGCTGTCATGTCAGATTAAGGAGTTACCTGCCTCGTCACCCCTAGATGTTATGTTAAAAGCATTGTGGACCGGTTGCTAGGATACTTACCCATTCGGGCATCAATCATGAGCCCAGAACGAGTCATCGTCATCGAACTTGTCGCTGTCAGGATCCTTGCCCTCTGGATGCTCTGTATCTACAGATTCAGCTTTCTTTGCCTTTTCAACAAGCTTGCAGAAATCTGCATGGACCCTGATTGGGATAGTGTGAGGGCTGTCAACAAGTTCGAGGATTAATTCCTCCTTAGCTGCTTCAACACGTGAAACTTTTGCACGTTCGCCCTTAAATGGCCCCGAAATGACCTCTACAACATCGCCTTGTCCAAGTCCTTCTGCAGCAGGCTTCGGCACGAGGAACTTGTCGATCTCTTCAAGACTCACCTTTCCTCCAACTCGTCCTCGTACATGTGGGACGCCAGAGATTGCGAGTTCTACGTCTCTGAACTCCAAAGTTTCTAGGAATACGTAACCACGTAGGGTTTCAGGAACCAGAATAGCCTTTACTCGGCCTAGAAGCTGGTTCCGGGAAATCAGCTTGGGTTTGCCACCTTTCTTGGACTTGTCCTTCCTTGCTTCCTTTTTCATGTGCTTTTTAGTGGCATCTTCGGAAGCATACTGCTCACCACAGTATGGGCACTCCCAGACATCCGTTTCGCCAACAACAGCAGTGGTGACTAAGTCTGCCACTGACCTCTCCTGACTAATTGTAGTTCGAATTGCGTAGATGCTACTCTTGGACGGCAAGTGAATGCCTCCTGTTAATTCGCGGCCCTTTCAATTCCTCTCTAACCGCCCCAGCCCGCAGTGAGTACGGTCATCAGATACTGAATAATGAAACTGAGCATACCGACTATGACCATCGCCAGCAAACTAACCTTAGAGCTCATCCAGAGCTCCTTCCTTGAGGGCTTCGTCGCAAGCTTCAGAATCCTTCTGCTTTCCCTGATGAAGTCACTAATACCCATTGCAGGGTTCACATCCACATTCGGAACTGCATCAGCATTATTCCGTATCGGCCGCTGTCAATTCAAGTTCGCTTTTAATACTTGCTGAGTAAACACAAATGTACTAGCCAAGTCGTATGAGTCCTAGGTCGCCCTTCAGGTCATCAACCAAGGGGGTGACAACCTCGGATTGTGGAGAGAATACGTAGGGTGAGCTCACTCCAGAGGCAATAATGGTCACTCGTACTCTATCTTTTAGGTCCTCGTCAATAAGCGCACCATAGATGATTTGAGCACCCGGATTGACTTGCTCAGTCACGAGTTCGACAACTTCCTTCACCTCGATAAGCTGCAAGTCCGAGCTACCACCAACGTTGACAAGGATGTTTCGCGCGTTTTCTATTGATACATCAATCAATGGATTGCGCAATGCATTGAAGACTGCTTCTTCCGCGCGATCCTCACCCTGCCCCTCACCAAGAGCGATGACTGAAACTCCACCGTTCTTCATGGTTGTTCTAACATCGGCGAAGTCGAGATTAACGAGCCCTGGCTTGGAGATAAGCTCGGCAATACCCTTCACCGCACGAACCAGAACCTCGTCAGCAACTCTGAAGGCATCGGGTAGTGATAGGTCAGGAGCAATCTCAAGGAGCTTTTCGTTTGGAATCGCTATTAATGTGTCCACGTGCTCCATCAGAGCATTCAGTCCTCTTGTTGCATTCTTCTTTCTGGTTGAACCTTCCACATCAAAAGGCAGACAGACTATAGCAACAGTGAGCGCACCATTCTCTCTTGCAGCCTTTGCTATATACGATGCTGCACCTGTGCCGGTTCCGCCACCCATTCCTGCTGTGATAAATACAAGATCACCTCTAGTGATATCTTTGATGACCTCATACGTTTCAACTGCTGCAGCTTCACCAATGTCTGGATCATTACCTGCACCAAGGCCACCGCACGTTTCCTTACCAAGCAAAAGCTTATGGTGTGACTCACAAAAGTATAGGTCCTGTGCGTCAGTGTTAACAGCCAGAGTTTCAGCACCTTCAACACCCACTTCCATCAACCTTGTGATTGCGTTGTTACCCGCACCACCAATTCCAACAACAAGTATTCTTGCACTCACAGATTCGAGCAATTCAGCAAGTTCGTCATCTGTGATTGCAGATTTTCTTGACCTTGTGGGCTTACCCATATGAGTTTCGCGTCTTATACTTGGAGAGTCAGTCAGGGCGTCTTCAATCAGAGGATGCATACATTCCACCTTCCGCTGTCTTGCTCCTACGGAGGTGTTATTCTAACAAAAACCAGAATATTGCCCCTGTATTACTCACTTGCGACGTCGTGAGGTTCTGCCACGTTTACCATCGCTAAATGTACGAAGAATGGGATCTATGGACACACTGTACTCCCTAAGGAGCATTGCAACTTCATTCAATGTTGGCTGGCCTTGCTGAGCTCCTCGTTTCGTAATCGTGAGTGCGGCAACTGCATTCGCCATGTGAAGGGCCCGCTCGATGTTCTCAAATCGAGTCCATGCAGTAACAAAACCAGCTGCAAATGCGTCTCCGGCTCCAAGGGTATCAACCACCGGCACTTCGAAAACGTCAGAAGTACAGTACTCAAAGCCGTCAGTCGCAATGGCCCCCAACTTACCCTGTTTGACTATCACTACTCCTGGAATAGTCTTTGCGAAGGTCTTCAGGGCTCGTTCGGAGGGGTTGACCCCGAAGTAGTCCTTGAGTTCACTTTGGTTGAGGAAAAGAAGGTCGGTCTTCTTGATGATCTCTGAGTAGTCGATAGAGCTTGCAGCTCTTCCTGGATCAATGGAGAGTATCATACCTTCTCTTGTGGTCATCTCGGCCAGTCTGGCGGTTGCCATCGGGAATCCACCAGCAATATGGATGACTCGGGCCAGAACCATGTAGTCATCATCCGGTAGATGCCTTTCGAGGAATCTATTTGCCCCTGGTTCTGCAACAATGAGACTACCACCGTCTGAGTCATGTGCTACAAAGAATAGCCCTGTTGTATGCTTCTCAAGGACCAGAACTTGGCCTATTTCCACTCCAATATTGGAGAGTTGTTTCATTATGGATTGACCATAGACATCATTTCCGACGCAGGCAACGAGACCGGTCTTAACTCCAAGGAGGGCTGATTGTGCGGCGAAGTTGGCAGCGGAGCCGCCGAATGAGAGCACTCCACCTTCAGCTATCTTGTGTTGATTTCGTGAAGGAAGCTTGTCCACTCTCATAATCAGGTCGATGTTGATTCTGCCAACAGCAATTACTTCTGCTACCACTTATTTCCCCTCAAACGACTAGGGCGAGTATTCCCTTCTGTGCATGTAGACGATTCTCGGCTTGGTCAAAGACTACAGAGAACCTACGATCATCCATGATATCGCTTGTCAGTTCCTCATCTCGATGTGCTGGCAGGCAATGCATCACTATGACATCGGACTTGGCCTTCTGGATAAGATTCCTATTTACTTGAAATTGCATCAGGGCGTCCTCCTTTTCCTTATCCCGCTCCTGCCCCATGCTGAAGAATGTGTCAGTATATATGACATCAGCACCTTTGACGGCCTCACTGGGGTCGTTCAGGACCTCCACAGTTGTGTCATATTGCTTACTGAGGGCATCAGTCTTCTTCATTATCTCCTCGGTAGGAGTGTAACCTTTCGGAGAGGCAATTGTGACATCCATTCCCATGATTGTGCAGCCCTGCATTATTGAGTTACTAACGTTATTCGAGTCTCCTGAATAGACAATCTTGAGCCCCTCTAGTCCTCCCTTATGTTCCTCAATCGTCATCATGTCCGCCATTATCTGGCATGGATGAAGAAGATCCGAAAGCCCATTGATTACAGGTACAGTACCAAACTCAGCTAGCCCCGTGACATCACTGTGTGCAAATACTCGTGCCATTATCACATCACAGTATCTACTCAAGACTTGTGCAGTGTCACCTATTGTTTCCCCTCTGCCCAATTGGGTGCCACTTGGTTGCAGGTAAAGCGCATGTCCTCCAAGCTGAGTCATTCCCACCTCAAAAGATACTCTCGTCCTAGTTGACGATTTCATGAAGATCATGGCAAGCGACTTGCCTTTGAGAAGTTCGTGTGGTTCTCCACGCTTCTGTTTTCGCTTCAAATCATGAGCAGTATCGAGGAATTTCCTGAGCTCGAATCGTTTGAAATCTGAAAGGTCTACAAAGTGTCTGCTTCTGAAACTCACAATATCACCTCAGACTATAGAGTATGAGTCTGAGGCCCTCAGAAGTGTAGCTAGTAATAAAATTGTCCACTGAGCTATTCACTGCCAACAATCTTCTTGGCAAACCATTCTGGGTCGAAACTCTGAAGATCTGGGTAGTCTTGTCCCACTCCAATGTATATGACCGGCTTTCCGGTTACAAATGCTACTGAGAGGGCTGCTCCTCCTGAAGGGTCCGCATCGACCTTGGTCAAGATTGCGCCATCGATTCCAATGGACTCGTTGAACGTCTGCGCCTGTGAGAGTGCATCATTACCTGCAAGAGCATCACCTACGAAGATTTTGATGTCGGGTTCTGCTACTCGAACAATCTTCTTCATTTCTTCAAGCAGATTCTTGTTTGTCTGCATTCGACCAGCAGTGTCTATCAGTACAATATCCAGATGTCTTGCTCTTGCGTGCTGGACGGCATCATAAGCTATTGCTGCAGCGTCCGATCCATAATCCTGCTTGATTACCCTAACCCCGATTCTTTCAGCGTGTTTCTCAAGTTGTTCTATGCTCCCTGCACGGAAAGTGTCCCCTGCGGCCACAACAACAGAGTAGCCATTAGATTTGAATCGATGGGCGAGCTTCGCAAGTGTTGTTGTCTTCCCTGTTCCATTGACCCCCACAAAAAGGATAGACATGGGTTTCCCCTGTGCTTTGTACTCCTCTGCTACCTTGAAGAGATCCAGTGGGTGTTCTGGAGTAAGAACCTCAACAATTGACTCATATAGAGCTGCTCGGAACAGCTTACTCACATTCTCAAGTCTCCCAGTACGGGTCCCCAGCAGCTTCTCCTTTGTTAGACTACAGATGTACTCTGCAACCTCTACTGCAACATCGTTTTGTATCAGAACAAGCTGAAGATCCCACATAACATTAGAGAGATTCTTCTCACTAAGCTCCTTCGTGGTAGCCTTTGTAACCGCAGTATCAAGTGCTCCCCGGAGCTTGCCAAACATATTATTGCTCACTCTCCGGGCTGCTTCATAGTCCCTGCAAGTTGCTGAAGTTTAGATGTTATCTCCTGATGTAGCGCTAACATCTGCTTGTATTGTTCTGACTCCTGCTCATATTGCTTCTGAAGAGTTCCAATTGTTACTTCTAGGTCTTTCTTGGCTTCTACGGTGCTCTGCTCGATACTAACGCCACTTCCGATGGTTCGAGTCACCCTATCTGGACTGACTACTTTCGCCTGAACGAAGATGCTCCCACCCACGTTCATAAGTATCTCTTCGCCCTCCTCCCTACCCTCAAGCTCTTTCAGTACATCAAGACCCATCTTGAGGTTAGTAGTGTATGCCTGAATGACTTCAAGACGTTGCTGCTGCAGGGTCAGATTAGACTCGACCATCTTCTGGTCACTATATAACTTCTGGAGGACCTGCTGCTGCTCCTCAGTCATTACATTTCACTCTCTATACCAAGTACTCTGCGTATGTTTAAATCACGAGCATCTTCCGGCTTGATCTCCTTGACTTCGATTATTGTGATGTCCCTTCGCTTGACACGATGGCGACTTCCGAGTTCGGAGAGTATCTTCTCTCGGACATGTTCTTCCTTCAAAGAGATAACTTCCCTTGAGAAAGCTTTCTTGATCTTACCCTTCTTGTATTCGCCACTTATTCGCCAGACTTTCTTGCTCATCTAAGACCACCCTTTTATACAAATCCAAGAACCTGTGATATATGCGCGAGTTCGACACCTGTTGTGTCAGATCCTGCAATCAACCCGTCAACATTGGCAAGAACGCCAAGACGGGTATATGGGCTTCCGCGATTCACTGTTCCCACTTCCACTTGGACCTTTAAGACCTGCGCTATCGTAACTATTTCTTCATCAGTTGCCATGGGGTGAACCACTGCACCTGTGTTTGTCACTACAGTATTTGCGCCCACATTGGGTAGCCTAGCAACCGTGCTCTTGACTACCTCTACGTCTAAGACATCTGAAATCTTCTGCACAGACTGACTGTCAAAGTCAGGATGACATATCGCGCCTTGGTCATTCGCAAGGATTGTATTACCAAGCGCGGTCATCTTGTTGTCTACCCAATCAATCTCAACTTCAGATTCCTGTTTCAAAGATGCTAGTTCATCATCTCTTATAGTGTATGGAACAAGTATCCCCTTGGAGTTTCCAACAGAAACAATCCCTACCGCATTCATGGTCGCGACTGTTGACTGCAAGAATGGCAGATTGAAAGTGCGTTCGAGGGTTTCCATGGACTTCTCGCTCATATTGGGCGATGTGAACACAAGCCTATCAGTAATCACTGCAAAGGCTCCCACATTGGGATCGCCCTCGAAGTCAGTTCGGGCGATCAAGGCCAGCTAACCCTCCGCTAGATAGACTCGGACGAGGTTTTCCGAGCTCTTTGTGACTCTGATTCTCACTCTGCGAGGGGGTTTCTCAATGCCTCGGCTCCAGATCCTCTCATTGACCTCTTTCTGGATGACAAGTTCTTCCGGCTTCATG
>JAUVHR010000017.1 GCA_030593165.1 Candidatus Thorarchaeota archaeon | reverse complement strand
ACAACGTTCACACTCAACCGATGCTTCGCGCTGGCATCTTGTGCATCTATGGTCTCTGGAAATGGTCTTCCTGCTAGAACTCGTGCTGGACCGTGTTCCTCTAGTTTGGGAATCCGTACATTTTGGATTGCTACATGGGCCAACCCCCTTATACTGTCCACAGAACTGACAGAATGGATCCAGCATTGGGTTGTCATCTCTTTGAGCCATGCGACATCTTCTCCTTGCCTCTTGGTAGCTCAGTCCATCTATTGAGTCCGGCGCCTTTGAGGAACTAGGGCGTTTTCACCCAGAAAGGATGAAAAGCATTCATTCCTTGTTCGCTTCAGAGGCGCTACAATGGACAAGAAAGGTGTTCCGTACATTTGTCCAGTTAATGCCATCAGAACCTTTGAGGTTGTTGACGGCTTACTTATGGAACAAGCTGTACCTGAGGAATACACACTCGCCACTTATCTGATGCGGGCGTTGGATGCTCGTAACGGACGCGACTTGGAGTTCATGATCAAATGCTACCTTCCCATCCTCATTGTAAAAGGTCCTTCTCAAAATCAGGTTGTACTTGTCGAGCCAATTGGGTTCTCCTCCCTGAGAAGGATACCCCACTTGTCAGAATTGAACTTCTCCTCTTTGGTGAAGCGCGCGTCGGATGTGGCATCACTACTACAACTTTCCAAGCTTATGGAGGACTGCATACGCGCAATTGACTGCATAACGACTGGGGTGACAGATGACTTTCCCGGTGTTGTTACAGGAACATTGGCTGTTGGGATTCTGGAGTTTCTCGGTTGGCCTAGCTACGAACGACCCGAGGATTACTCGTTGACTCTCACGGGTGTTTTTGATCAAGAGGCTGGCCATAGTATGGCAAGTTCTGTATTTGCAGCGCTAGACATCATAGAACAGGTTGAGGGCCAGCTCCCGTTGTTGATGTCCGAATTAGTCCCTGTTTCAAAGGAGCTAATGAACATAGAAGAATCAGCACAATCTCAGATGGTTTCGCGTCTAAGGGATCGTTTGGATGCACTCTCCGAAACTATCTTAGACTTAGAGGCTCGGTTTGAGAAACTTCGTGCTTCTGGTAGAGTCACGGAAGCGGGAGACGTAGAAAAGAATCTACATTTGCGTAGAGCCGCTCTTGAGCGGGATAAGACGCGTCTAGAGTCGATCACATCCAAGATACAGAATTTCGAAAGCGCGATAGAAGCACAGAGTGCAAATCTTGGGGTCGTTGTGGAATCAGCTCTTAGCTCACTGGAACAGACCAGACTGAGTCTAGAGGATTTGCTGACACACAGTGATGCCTCCAGCACGCCAGTTCACGATTCCTTTCTGCTCCTTCCATTCATCATCTGCGGATTCACAAAGAAAGGCCGACTCAGTCTGACGATGATACCGCCCTCGCGCCATCAGAAAGAAACCAAGGGCGTTGGCCTTCGTTCAGAATTCATTGACACACTTGAGGTGGCCTCGCATAGTGTTCAGTACATCACCAACTGGTTGACTGAGCTCTTAGAGGATGACCTCACCTTCAGGACGTCTGTGAGGGAGTTCTCAGAACGCATGAACATGTTGTCAATCAAGCCCATTCGCGACCTCTTTGCCAAAGGGGCGCGGACTCTTGTTGCTGAGGGCGTACTCAGAGAGTCAGGAATCGATGATATGTTGAGTTTCCTTAAAGGGTTCCCTGAATTGTCTCTTCCGCCAACCGCTTCCCCCTCTTTTCGTGCTATGCTTGGGATTTCGGGAGAATCCGTGTGCAACTTGCAGTTTCATATACGTGATACAGATGGTCGCGCTGTGGTCGGAGCAAAGATGCAACTGGATGGTTCAGAGTTCCGTTCTGATGCGGCTGGGGTAATCAAGGCAAAGATTCCCCTTGGTATTCATCTGGTTCTTCTTGCTGCCCAAGGATTCAAGGATCGTTCTGCGGAGTTCAACCTGCAGTCCGAAGGCGACGTTGTGATACGACTGATCCTAGAACTGCTTCCCCCAGAAGAGCGTCTAGATCAAGCACTTGATCGACTGTTGCAGAGGTCTCAGCATATTAGTCGGATTAGGGAGAAGCTTAGAGACGCCTTTGAAACACAGGGGCCAACCTTACTGAGTATTCCAGCCTACAGGACAGCTTTGCACGAATTGCTTGAGGAGCTAGGCTATGAGCCGGAATCATGGATTGCCAAGGCAATGAAGAAAAAGGGGATGGTGCGCCGCTTGTTGAAACGCGATGACCGCATTGATGGTCTTCGACGTGATATACTTCGCGTCGCGGACGAATCACGTGAGTCTGGCGGACTGATGCTCTTTTCCAAGCTTCTTGTTCGAATGGATGACCTCGGATGGAGTACTGACCATGCGGAAATTGAGCGTGTCCTCAAGGAGATGAGCCGCGAAGGACTTGTGCAGGAACTGATGACACTGGAGAGCGGAACTCTACTGGTTCGGTTCATCCCCGTAGAGCTGACTAATGACCCTCAAAGAATTCTGGGGCTTGCTGATGAGCGAGACGGACGGCTGACCATTGAAGATATTGCAGTGGGCCTTGGTTGGACTGAGGAGCGAATCGAACAAGCATTGAAACTGCTTGTGGACAAAGGTGTCGCTAAGCTGCAGAAAAGCTACTCGACTGGAACAGTGTATTGGTTCCCGGGATTGCGTAGAAAGAAATAAGATACCCCCACCCTCCTGCTTTTCGTCGCAAGTCGGGAGCGGTCACAATGAACAAGCTATCTCATTTGATGTTTGCCATCTCGTTGTTCGTCGGAATCTACTCGTTGATCTATGCATTCAGCGTATGGCGGTCTGCAGTTGGCCAGTTGATGGAATTCGGGGGATACTATCTAGCCGGTGGTGCCGTTCTCACTTTCGTTGCCGTTCCAATCCTGTACTGGAGGGCGCCCAACAAGAATGTGAGTGATAGAACTACGAGCAACAAGAGCTCTATTGGCGCGATGTCGTTTATTACGTTCTCCATTGGATCACTCTGTGGTGCAGTGATCTATCAGTACATCAGTGGAGTGCCAATTATCGGAAACATCTCAATATTCATTGGTATGCTAATCATGATCACAGGGGCACTGATGCCTGATTGGGACATCACATTGTTAGGCATTTCTCGTCATAGGAACCTGATATTCCATTCCTTCCTTCTCCCTCTCTTGGTTGTGATGGGAACACTTGTCAACGTGGCTGTTTCAATCATCGTATTCTCGACATATGCCATTGGTGCAAGCGTGGAGTACTACATTACAGCTCTCTTCTTGATTGGCTACGCATCTCATCTTTATCTTGATGTCTTTCCCTCTGACGCGTCGCCTCTTGAGATTCTCTGGCGTGCAGTTGATCCCTACGACGACGCGCCAACAGGTATCAAGTCTCTTGGCCCAATAAAGATCACAAAGAGAAGCGCGAAAGGCTGGCTTGTTGGGAACGCGACGGTACTCGTAATTCTGGCATTGTCTCTACTTGCATTGTACTTCGTCAATGTGGGCGAGCTTACTGTAGTCCCCTAGTCCCAGTCGTCATCCTCGACTTTGTCGTCAGTAGGTTCAGTATCGTCATCCTCTTCATCATCGTCAAAAAGGAATGTTTCCGGGTCAACATCACCATTCTGTTCGTTTGAAACTGGCTTCTGCTGTACTTTCTTCGACCCTTTCACAGCCATGCAGACACTATCTATGGAGTCGAAATATTCACATTCAGGACAGCATTCGCCCTTGTTCTTGCAGGTGTAGAATGCACCACACAGATTGCAGCATTTCAGTTCGGACACTTCAACGCACCAACCAAACGATTTCTGCTATACAGATTTGTATCGTGCCAAATAAGTTTATTCCGTCATGGAACAAAGTTAACATTAAATTACTTCCGTAAGGTAGAACTGACAGGCTGATATCAATGGATGACCTAGAGTTCGAGATACGCAAAGTAGTCCTTGACAACGCGGTGAAATACAAGGGGAAACCCAACGCCAAGTCAGTAATGAGTGCGCTTATGGGTTCCCGCCCGGATCTTAGATCTCGTGCTCAAGAGGTCAAGGAGATTGTTTCGAAGGTTGTTGCTGACGTAGAAAAAATGAAAATAGAGCAGCAAAGAACAGAACTTGCAGAAATCGCTCCGGAGCTCATGGAACCAGTGGATGCAACCGTCAGCGAAGAAACGGGCCTGTCCGATCTCCCCAATGTCGAAAATTGGTCCAAGATTGTGATGCGATTAGCGCCATTTCCATCTGGTCCACTTCACATCGGAAACGCCAGAATGGTTGTACTGAATGACTACTACGTAAAACGATATGACGGTGAGTTAATCCTCGTTTTTGATGACACAATTGGCTCTGTGGAAAAAGTTGTTGAGCCTGAGGCCTTCGACATGATTCCTGAAGACCTAGAGTATCTTGGTGTCACTTGGCATCGTACTGTATACAAGTCTGATCGACTTGACCTCTTCTACAAGTACACGGTCGACCTGATTAAGCAGGGCGAAGCCTATGTCTGCGACTGCGACGCGGCGGTTTGGCGAAATGAACACAAGGTGAAGAAGAAAGCCTGTGGTTGCAGAGGACTCACAGTTGATGAGAACTTGGCCCGTTGGGAGATGATGCTTGACGGAACTTATCCCGAGAAAGCCGCCGCAGTCCGAATAAAGACAGGAATGGATGATCCCGATCCCGCCATGCGCGACCATGTGATCATGCGTATCTCAGAAACAGATCATCCACGAGTTGGGTCTAAGTATCGTGTATGGCCTCTACTAGAGTTCTCATGGGGAATAGATGACCATGAACTGGGCGTGTCACATATCATTCGAGGCAAGGATTTAGTTAAGGAGGGCAAGATTGAGCAGCATATCTGGAATATCTATGGTTGGCAACATCCCGAGCTGATATATCACGGAAGGCTCCGATTTCAAGACGCGAAGCTAAGCAAGAGCAAGTCAAGGAGAGAGGTCATTGAGGGTGTCTATACAGGATGGGATGACCCACGAACTTGGAGCATGCAATCTTTAGCAAAACGAGGAATCCATCCTGATGCAGTGAGGAAAGCGATGTTGGACCTTGGCTTAAGCAAGGTTGACATCTCTATCTCAATGAAGCCAGTGTACTCAGAGAACAGGAAACTCAGAGACTCCGAGGCCCCGCGACTCTTCGCAGTAATGTCCCCTATATGGCTTGACATCAAAGGTCTCCCCGAAGGCATTGACAAAGCCACGCCGTTGATACACCCTGACTATCCAGATCGCGGAGTGAGAGAAATCCCGTTGCAAAAACAAGACGGATCACTTCTGATTGGAATTCCTCAAAAGGACTTCGAGCGCATTAGTGAAGGCGCTCTGTTCCGGATGAAGGACTTGGCCAACTTCACTCTTGAGAAAGGGGATTCACCTCTCTCAAAGTTTCACAGCAAAGAAGTAGATGTAGTCAGAGAGGCGAGTGGTTCTATCATCCACTGGGTCCCAAAGAAGTGCGCTGTACCAATTGAACTGATCATGATTGATGGCGAAATGGTAAGTGGTTTCTGTGAACCAAACATCAAGACTCTTGAAATGGGCACCTTCCTTCAGTTCGAAAGACTCGGGTTTGGAAGAGTATTCGACATTCGTGACCCCATCAAGGTGGCCTTTGCCCACAAGTAACCTGCTTCTCTTATGGGACCGATTCCTTGGTACGCGGCCAAAGAGGACATAAAGAGGCGTGTATACTTGGGTGACGTGAAATACCATGGCGAAGTCCAAATCTAAGAAAAAGTCCGCACCAAAGTACTCGTCTGCACTGTTCAAAGCCAAAGGACCTGATGCTAAACTGAAGGTCACGGCAAAGAAGAAGACATACTACTTCTTGCCAAAGACAAAACCTGAGAAGGCTACCAAACTCGCACTTGGAACAGGAGCTGAAATCTTTGGAACAACTCCCACTGCCCTAAAGGCTGGGAAACCTGTTCTGAAGTATGAGCTCTACATCAATTGCGACGCAGTAGTTGAGAAGATTCTCGTGCAAACTAGGGATCAGGAGATAGGAGTGCAGAACGAGATGGCCGCTGCGCTTGTGGGCAAAGAAATCATCTTGCCGAAGAAGGCATCCGAGCCCCCCCTGAGACGAATTACACTAGACATTGTTGAGATCTATGATGTGAAACGCGCTGACAAATCGGTCTATGATGGTCGCACCGGGAGTCCCGCCAGATCAATGGAGAAGGTTGTCAAACGTCCTGGGAAGAAATCAGCGACATCAGCATGGATCAAAAAGGCGAAGGTTGTTTCTGGCAAGTTCAACACTATCGAGAAGTTTCTTAAAGCCTATACAAAGAACGCCGCCATAAAGCCGAAGTCTGTCAAGAGATCTGCACAACAGTCATTGACCTTCAAGAAGCTCGAGGGTTTCTACGTACCAGTCTACTACATCAAGGTTGCAAAAGGCGCAGAGTCAAAGCTGTTCAGAGTCAACGCACTCAATAACGCTGTTATGTTGGGATAGAGTCAGAGGGGGGCTCTTCAGAGCCACCTCCATATCCCCCTCCTCCTGGAGTTTCAAGTCGAATCACTGAACCAGCGAATACCTTGACTGTTGTCTTTGACTGGAGCTCAATCTCTCGCTCTCCAACTATTAGAGCGTTCTTCCCCTTTTGTCCCTCTTTTCCTCCCCGAATACCCCAAGGTCCTCTGTTTCTTCTCTCAGACTGGATTGAGACCGAGCAGTCATCTCCCAGTATCTCAATCTCACGGATGATGCCATCGCCCCCGCGCCATCTTCCGCTACCTCCACTTCCTCTCCGAATGATGTATCTCAAGACTCTCATTGGATATTCTGTTTCAAGTGACTCAATTGGCGTGTTTAGAGTGTTGGTCATATGTGAGTGGATTGCTGACGTGCCATGGTGGCCTCGCGTTGCACCAACTCCTCCACCCACTGTTTCATAGAATGAGAATGGCCTGCTAGTACGTGGGTCGATTCCTCCTATGGACAAGTTGTTCATCGTGCCCTGACTTGCTGCGGGAACGATTCGTGGAACAAATTCGGCCAAGGCTCCCATTACAGAGTCAACAACTCTCTGAGAGGTTTCGACGTTTCCCGCGGAAACTGCAGCTGGCCACTTGGGATTGAGAAGCGTTCCTGGTTTGGATTGGACATCAATACAACTCCAGCAACCCTCGTTGGTCGGTATATCTTCTCCTAGTAGTGCGATGAAGACATAGTAGACAGACGATAGTGTTGACGCGATTGGACAGTTGATGTTACCAAGAACCTGTTCTGAGGTTCCTTCGAAATCAACTACAACACTGTCCTCTTCTACCCTAATCTCTACGCTGACCGGGATATCCCACGTCCCTGCCCCATCACTGTCCATGAAGTCAGTGAACTCACCTGTAGAGCCGCTATACTCCATGAGGGCTTTTCGCATCATCTCCGCGGAGTATCTTCTTAGATCTGTAGTGGTCCTCAGGACGGTTTCCCAACTATTCTGCTGTGCAGTTTCCTCCAGTCTTCGGACTCCAACAATATTGGCCGCGATTTGAGCAGATAAATCACCAAGTCTTTCCTCTGGGGTCCTCGTTTGACTTAGCAGGTCCTGAACACTGTCACTGACGAGTTGATTCTTTTGAACTACTATGCGCGGCTGAATCAGCACGCCTTCATCATGAATTGTCGTGGACAACCCGGGCATGGAACCTGGACTGATTCCGCCCACATCGGAGTGGTGAGCTCGGTTTGCGACGAACGCTACTCGCTCTCCGTTTCTAAAGACTGGGGCAACCAGGGTGAGGTCCGGCAGATGTGAACCCCCAGAGAACGGGTCATTTACCAACGCCATTGTTCCATCAAGCATCTCTTCGCCTACTCTTTCTATGCAGGATTTCACAGACAGAGGCATGGCTCCAAGATGAACAGGGATGTCTTTGGACTGCGCCACAAGTCGACCGGCTTCATCAAAAACTGCACAACTGCAATCACGTCGTTCCTTGATGTTGGGGCTGAACGCACTTCGTCTGAGGGCCTGGCTCATCTCTCTTGCAACCGAGATCAGTGCATTCTTGACAACCTCGAATGTCACAGGGTCATCAATCAGTTTGAATCCCTCCTCATCTCGAGAACACCATCCCCATGTTGCTCGGCGTTCCATTCTGGAGCTATATACACCGTACTATCCACTTGTTCAACAACGGATGGTCCCTTCAACGTTTGACCTTGCCCAAGGTCGTCTCTTCTGTAGATACTGGCAGTTGCCCAAGTGTCATCTTCAAGGAGCACACGCCTGTTCCCAACAGGGGTACCGAACTCTTCTTGGATTCTATACTTCGTTGATATCTCATTTGTTGTGGATCTTGCGACAACTCGAACAGTGACCCATTCAATGGTTTGACCGCTGAGTCTGTACCCAAAGAATCGTTCGTGTGCTTTTTCGAACAGTTCTCGGGTAGTTGCCACAATAGAGTCAAAGTCCTCGGGTATCGAGACCTCAATCTCGTGTGACTGTCCGCGATACCTCATGTCCACCATCCGCTCTACTTGGATGCTTTCTTGGTCCGCTCCCTGTTCTCTCAGTCTGGCACGAGCCGTATTGGTTAGCTCTCTGAGTGCCTCGGAGAGAGTGTCGGTTACATTCTCCTCTCTTGTTACAAGTATGGACTTCATTAGGTCGACACGCAGATCTGCACAAACTAGGCCATATGCCGAAGTGATCCCAGGATGAGGTGGTACTAGAATCGTATCAATGCCCAGTGCTTCTGCGATATCTGTTGCCTGTGTTGGACCCGCTCCCCCAAAAGGCAAGAGAATAAAACCTCTAGGGTCCCAGCCTCTTTCAACAGTGACCTCCCGAATTGCTTGAACCATGTTCCATGTCGAGATACGAATGATTCCAAGAGCGGTTTCCTCCGGTGTGAGATTGAGTACTTCGGCTAGATTGGACACAGCCGTGTCAGCGAGTTCTTTTTTCAATGGGAGTCTGCCTCCCAAGAAGTAGTCTGGATTTAACCTTCCAAGCAATAGGTTCGCATCGGTGATTGTTGCATCGGTGCCTCCCTTCGCATAGGCTGCCGGTCCCGGTTCAGCTCCAGCTGATTGTGGCCCTACATGAAGTATTCCCGCGCTATCAGTCCAAGCAATGCTGCCACCGCCAGCCCCAATTGTCTTCACGTCAACAGATGGTGTTCGAAGCGGAAGACCACTCACTTCATTGTCGGGTCTTACAATGACACGATCAACTACTGCGCTTATGTCACAACTTGTGCCACCCATATCTAGAGTGATCCCTCGCGTCACTCCTCTCCGACTCGCGATGTCCCAACCCCCGATGACTCCACCAGCAAGGCCAGATATGGCAAGACCCACTGCCCTTCCATTAGCTCGGGAACAAAGCATTGTGCCTCCGTTGGACTGCATCACCGTCAGTCTAGTGTTTGGGTATAAACTCTGTAGAGTCCGGTCAAGACGTTCGAGATAACCAAGAACAAGGGGTCCGATGTACGCCTCCAGAACTGTGGTGCTGGTTCTCTCGAACTCGCGGAACTCGGGCAGTACATCAGATGATGCGACCGCATAGATGCCTGTAGCTTCTCTAATCCTCTTGAGCAGCATTTGTTCGTGATTTGGATTTCGAAATGAGAAAACAAACGAAATGGCCACCGCATCGGGCTGTCGTTCTGCTGAAGCAGCAATGATTCGTTCTATCTCTTCCTCAAGCAGGGGTATTATCGCACTTCCGTTCTCATCTAAACGCTCTCTAACTCCTAGGCGATCTCCCTGTGTCACAAGAGGTTCAGGCCTCTTTGCTTGAAGATCGTAGATATCTTGGCGGTTCTGTCTACCAATCTCAAGGATGTCTTCTAGACCCGCAGTGGTGAGTAGAATGACGTGGGCTCCCTTTCTCTGGAGCATCGCATTCGTAGCGACCGTTGTCCCGTGGACAATCAGTCCAACTTCATTGGCGTTCACCCTGTTCTGTTCTAGAATCTCATTGATTCCTTTTGCGACAGCAGCATCCTGAGAATCCGGGGTCGATGGAACTTTGTGTACGACCTGCTGACCAATCGTCGTGTCTGTCATTATGATATCGGTGAAGGTACCGCCGACATCGACCCCAATTATCTTCATTTCCACTTGTCACTAGCCAAATTTTCCCGAGTTATGAAGGCTTGGGAGATATTCCTCAACGCATCGAACAAGTAAATCCGTTTCTTTGGTACCTTTCGCAACCGTTAATTAACATAGCATCTTGTCCGTTGTATTCGAGGTTCGTCCATGACACAAGAATACTCTGCGGTTCTGTTGCGTTACGGTGAGATTGCAATCAAGTCCAATCAGACACGGAAACGAATGGTGCGACAGCTAGTTGCATCCATCAAGAGTGCTCTCAAAGAGAAAGAAGTTCCATTCAGCAAGTTCGTTATAGAATACGGCCGAATCTTCGTTGAGACCGACCACGCAGTTGAAGTGGCCCAAGTCGCATCGAGAGTGTTTGGAATCGTTTCAACATCCCCGGTTATTGTCACAGAAGCAGAGATGGACATTATCCTAGATGTCGGAGTCGAGCTTGCGCGACAGGAGTTCAAGGAAGACCTAACCTTTGCTGTTGGCGGTAGACGACTAGGCACGCACTCCTTCTCAAGTCAGGACGTCCGGGGCAATCTAGGTGAGAGGATTCTGAAAGACCTAGCCGACTTGAACCTGAGTGTCAATCTCAGTTCACCTGAACAGCAGATCTATGTCGAGGTTCGTGACGAGAAGGCATACATCTTCACTCAGACAATAAAAGGTGTTGGAGGTCTTCCAACAGGAACTCAGGGCAAGGTCATTTGTACGGTGTCGACTGGACTTGATTCTCCCGTTGCGGCCTACAAGGTCATGAAGCGCGGCTGCGTCCCTGTCTTTGTCCATTACGACCTAACGCCATACGGAGAGGAGAAGTGTAAGAACATCGCGATTCGTCAGGTCAGTAGGCTGGCAGAGTATATTCATGGATATGAAGTGAAGCTCTATATCATATCGCATGGGGTGGACATGACTCATGTTGGAGAACACGGTCCTGAGAGGATGACCTGTCTATTCTGCAAACGAAACATGATGCGGATGGCTCGTGAGGTAGCTATCATTGAAGGTGCTGATGCGATTGTTACTGGAGAGATCATAGGCGAACAGGCATCTCAAACAACTCGGAATCTTTGGGCGATCAATTCAGTGGTGTGTGACTTTCCGATTCTTCGTCCTTGTGTCGGGGACGATAAGGTAGACATAGAGCGGATTGGTGCGGAGATTGGAACATACGAATTCGCGAGTGAGGGCGCTTCTTGCTGTACACTCGCTCCCAAGTACCCAACCGTTTATTCTGACCTCTCTAAGCTTGAGGCTGCTGAAGCAAACATGGACTTGTCAATACTCAAGGAACTTGTCGAGAACGCAGAGATCATTATACTTCGAAAAGGCAAAAGGCGCGGATGAGAGAACCCGTATACGCTCCTCGTCGTCTTATTATTAGCGTTTAAATACCCAAAATTGACGGAATAAGGCAGTAAAGTGCCTATTGCGCACACTCGAGGTGTAGAAAAGCCATGCCACGTTCTAGGAAGGACAGAATCATCCCCGTTGCCCCTATTGATCGGTTGATCAGAAAGGCTGGTGCCGGTAGAGTCAGTGACAAAGGTGCAGAGAAGCTCGCGCAGATTCTTGAAGATGTGGGGGAGTTTATTGCTAGGAATGCATACCAACTAACGCAACACGCGGGTCGCAAGACAATCACTGACAAGGATATAGAGTTGGCATACAAGCAGTGGCACAAGTCCGTGTGATCTCCCTACTACTGTCTGCTCTAATTACTTTGACAATCGTGTGTGGCGAATAGCAGGGTGTTGTAATATTGGGCAAAGCCAATCTGGTCAAGGACAATACTGCTCTAATCACGATTCATGATGTGTGCCCAGCTTTTGAAGATGAAGTTCTAGCGACTTACGATCGACTCAAGGGTCTAGGAATTGACTCCTTCACGCTTCTCTTGGTTCCTCAATACGGAATGAAAAAGTCGAACAGCTTCGAAGCGAACCTGATATTCGTGGAGTACATCCAGTCGTTGAACCTTGAGGTTTCGCTACACGGTTACTCACACATGGCTAAATCTGGCTCTCTTGATGAGTTCCATCGTATGCCTCAGGAACGTTTGAAATCGCGCATTCGTTCTGGAGTGTCGGCGATAAGGAAAACCTTCGGAATAAGACCAACTGGATTCATTCCTCCACTGTGGCAGGCAACCAAAAGGATTCTTGATGTAGCAAAAGAAATAGGCTTCCAATACTGCGTAGATGGAAGAGAGATTCATGGTCTTCTCGACTCGACTGGGCACCAAACGGCTGAACTGATTGTCAGTCAGGGCAAAGCCAAGGCCTCTTACGTAGATGCACTTGTGGAGCTTGAGCTTGGTGGTTCAGTGCAGATTGGTGTACATCCACTAGATTGTAAAGACGGAGAGATGTTTACGCTTCTTGAGGATATGAAAGATAGGTTGGAATACGGATTCGTTGGCTATCTCGACTTCCTGGTTTCACAATAACTTCGCCGCTTTCGATTGGTCGAAAGGTGTACATCCCAGTCAACCCTTTAAATCGAAAATTAAATCCCTTGTTACCTACGTAGGAAAAGACGAACTTACTGTTCGCCATACCCGTTGAGGAATTTTCCCCCACTGTGAGGAGAAACGGAGTGCATTCCATATGAAAAAGATACAGATTGCGTGCCTGATTGTTGTGTTCCTATTCTTAGTTCCATTACAGACACCAATGACAGATCCAGAGTTCGTCGATCCTTCACACGAGCCCATAACGCCGTTTGATGAAAGCGCTACATTGAGCGACGTTCCTACTAGAGGGACTGCTCCAGCATTAGCTGTATCATTTACTGGAGTGGCAACTAACTCGTATGACGGCTCAGGAACTATAGATTCCTCAACATATGAAACGGCTACAATCACTTTGCATGATGACTATACCGGCACGAATCTTCAATCCACTATTGATACGTTATCTATGGATGTCACTAACGCGCTCCTTAACCCGACTCTAAATGACTACCATGAGGAAAAGTGGCTTGTTGGCTTAACTGCGTCATGGACCGAGGATGTAGCTGTTCCTGACTCGTGGACTCTTGTTTTCGCTGATCCGGACGATTCACAACACCCGCATGATGGAGTTTGGGAACTAGCTGACGATTCGAACGGATATGGTGGATCACGCGGTTTCCAGTTTGAAGCTGAGATTGATTCTTCGTATAACCTCGACCCAACCGATGAGATGTACTTTAGTCAGCAAGTACTTGCACCGTGGCGTGAATTGTATTCTGCACAGATTTCCTTCCGCTACTATGTGAGTTCCTCGTCCGATTTAGCAGATCAAGTACATATTTTCACAAGGTTTGCTGGGGTTGAAACAAAGTATCATGTTTTGGAGTCTGGTGACCCTACAAGCACTTGGCTTCAGGGGAGTGTGTCTATACCTACATCTTCTCTTGCAGGCGTGTCATTGCCAGATTCTCTCCTGTTTGATATCGGACTGGCAACCGACATTTCAGGTTCTTTGGGCGTAACCCGAAATGCTTACGTATACATTGACGAAATAGAACTGGAGCTCTCTGTTAGGCCATTCCCGGAGCAGATAGGTCTGAAGGTTAACGGAACTACTGTTGTCGGCTCAACTCCAGGTAGTGTCTATCCATATGTTCCTGATGATTTCAATAGAGATGCCTACGATGATAATACAAATGGGGTTGATCTAAATGGTTACAATAACGATGGGCAACTCAGTGTAGGTGTCTATAGTGGAGGTACTTGGGCTTCAGCATATGCGTTTCAGACTGGTTTTCAGTTTCCATTGGATATCCCTCAAGGTGCTGTAATCACATCTGCATGGTTTGAAGCAGAACCCTCAGCTTCAACAAACGAGGAACCGGATATGCGAGTCTACGTGTCTGGCTGGAATACTAGTAGTCTACCGATTGAGAACTTCACCTCAGGTCTCCCACACATGGAGGACAGATATGACTGGATAGATACTAGTGTAGACTGGACTATATTATCATGGTATGATCCAACCCCCTCGAGTGCTGCAATCACAGCTTTTCGTCAGAGATCTCCAGATCTTGCTCCCTTAGTTCAAAAGGTTGTCTCCTTCGAGAACTGGACAGCTGGGAACCACTTGTTAGTTATGCTTGATTTCATGCATTCTACTAGTTCAACGGGTATAGCTTACAATGATATCAAAGGTTCAAGCAATTATGCACAGAATGAAGTTGCACGGCTTTTTGTTGAATACCTCATTCCCCTTCCAGAGGATACTGTCTACTTCTATCAATATAGTAAAGACATAACAATTGATTCTACGCAAGTTGCTGAAGACCTTACAGACTTTCCAGTGCTGATTAGTATAACTGACTCGGACCTCAAAACAAAGGTTCAAGCTGATGGGGATGATATCGCCTTTCGTCTTGGAAACGAATCTCTTGATTATGAGATTGAATACTTCAATCAAGGTTACAGTCCTAGTGAGGCTCAACTAATAGCTTGGGTCAAAGTTCCATTTCTATCAAGCGTTGTGGACACGACAATTACAATGGTCTATGGAAATCCGGATGCTCCATCAGGAAGCTCAACGTTAGTCTGGGATGAATACTCTACAGTACATCACCTCAGTGATGATCCATCCGGAATAATCTATGATAGTACATCAAACAACCATGATGGCACATCGTATGGCACTATGGGTTCAGAAGATCTTGTTACAGGAAGAATTGATGGTGCGCTAGACTTTGATCAACCAACCACTGACAAGGTGGTCATTGGTCAGATTGATACTGATGATTGGACTGGATTCACCATGAGTGTATGGCTTCGTCATGATGAAAACAGAGATTCTCGTGTATTCTCGAAAGCCGATACAGCATCCGCATCTGAACATATTATTACCTTGAGATTTGATAATAACAACTACCTGACGCCTAGACTCTGGACTGAAGGAACAGGCGGTTCTGGAGCATCCTATTCTACGGGTGCGCAGTTGAATCTTGATACTTGGTACTACGTGGTATGGTTTTGGAATGGTGCCACAGATGCACTGGAGGTATATGTAAACGGAACCAGTGTGTATCAGACAACACACGGAGGAGACAATCTAGTAGACAGTGGGGCTGTCTTCGTCATCGGAAACACCGACATGGATAATGGCAAATACTGGGATGGTGGAATCGACGAAGCTAGACTCACATCCTCTGTCCGGTCTAGCGGTTGGATCTTAACAGAATATCGCAATCAAGCAAGTCCTGGAACATTCTACTCAGTTGGTTCGGAGAATTCTATTCCTTCGACCTGGACTGAATTCGAAACCGCACGAGTTTTCATGACAACCACATCGGATGGACCTGTATCAGTCGACCTCATTTCCACAATGGACATTACTGGACCTGCAAGCCAGACACTTGATGAGGACCTGAATGATGGAACCACCTACTATGTAAGCAATGCATCAACTGTGGACTGGACTGCCAAGGTATCTGTTCAACCCGCTGCGACCACTGACTTCTATGTTGATGTGGTCGTGGAGTATCCAATGACTGAGTGGGGTATCACGGCTGTAAGGAACCCACTCAATGAATCTACGAACTATGGGACAGATTGGGATTTCCAGGGTGGATTTCTAACAATATATGTTACTGAGGCAACTATCTTTGGAGTTTGGACCTTGGAGTTCAACAGCTGGAATTATGTATATGATGTAAAGCTTGGTCCTAGTGGGGATTCAAGTTATGACACCTATACATTCAATGTTAATGATGTCGCTGAATTCAAAGCTTCGACGCCTTGGGTAGAAAATGCTCGCGTTGGCTTGGTGCTTACCGACCCAACAGGAAGTGTATGGCATACTGATTATGCTACGACCGGAACCCCTGGATCAACATGGCACATTCCATCATTTCAATATCGAATGCTGTTAACAGTTCCAGCAGCTCAAGTTGATGCCGATGTTACGAATTTCCCGACTTACGTGAGCTTTACAGATTCTGACTTTACTACAAAGGTCCAGTCAGATGCTGATGATTTCGTATTTGTTCAGAACGATGTTGTTCTGGCTCATGAGATTGAGCGTTTTGTTCAGGGAACTGGATTACTTAATGCCTGGGTTCGTACAAATCTATCAAGTACTGTTGATAATACAATCTGGCTATATTATGGAAATCCAGTAGTTGGTTCCACTGAGAGTCCGTATACATTATGGTCTACCAACTATGAAGCAGTATGGCATCTCAGCGAAGACAACACAAATGAGGGTTCTGGCGAACCTCACTATGACTCTAGCTCCAATAATTACACTGGAACACACAATGGTAATTCACTCATCGCAGGGATTGAGGAAGGTAATGGAGCGGCGCAAAGCTTCGATGGCAACGATTGGATCAATGTAAGTTCTTCACAAGGATTCAATCCCGCTGGCGATGTTTCTATCTCAGGATGGTTCTATCTCAATAGTGCCTTCAGTTCAAGTTCTACAACTTCACTGATGATTGTATCCAAGTTTCTCAGCGGTGACAATAATATGCATATCGCATTGGTCGGTACTGATTATACCGAAACGGGTGTGGATATTGGCAGCTTGGTTTTTGGATTTGAAACTGATCAGACTGAGTACGTTAAATGGACACAAATAGACTCTTGGAGCTCAAGTACCTGGTATCATTTCGAATGTATTCTAGATGCTGATACTCCAGCGAATAACAAGATATACGTCAATGGTGCTGATAACACAAATGCGAGTAGTGCTGGCTCTGCAACATATGCAAATCTAGCGTATTCACGTGATTGGGCTATAGGCGGAAGATATGGTGAAAGTTCCGAGTTCAGCCCAACTGATGTTTATTTCAATGGCCGGATTGACGAAATTAGAATTGCAGAAATGCAACATACAGCTGGATGGATTGCTGTAGAGTATGACAACGTCATTAGTCAGAGTACTTTCGTACAACGAGGCAGTGAAGTATCAAGGACCTCTCCAAATCACTCAATGACAAAGACAATTGATACCACAGCGAAAGCAGGAGTATGGACAGTTTCCATGTATCTTAATGATACAGGAACTACTGTGACAAATGGAACCGGACTATTTGAGAGAGAATTCATTGTTAAACATGACAGCACTCTTACATTAACCAAACCGGATGATGCAGTTGGTGACAAGACCACATACAAAGTCGCTGGCGAGAACATCTACATTGAATACGAACTCACTGATGACGAAACTGATTTAGGTTTCGCCGGTGCAACTGTCACAGTCAATTGGACGACCGGTGATGTGACGTTATCAGACTTCGGTGGCGGTTATTACGGCATCATACTTGATACTGATGATTTGGGTACTGAAGGAGATTGGCGTGTTGATGTGAACTCATACCATCAATACTACAACAATGCAACCGACTTCTTTACCATTGAACTCTATCATGCAACTGATCTAATCTATGCTGGAATCGATGCCACACCAGGAGGATTTGACTTCACAGCTACACTGACTTACACTGATACTTACGACAATACTCCTATTGCAGGTGCTACAATCACATTTGCAAATGGAACTCCTGTGACTGTGGATGCTCAAGGGGGCGGGAACTACAGCATATCTATAGAAACCGCTGGATTGAGCTATGGGACTCACTCGTTCATTCTCAATGCAACTAAAGCCGGATCTTATGTCGAGATGGCTTCTGCAAACATCACATTCACCTATCGTCAACGTTACACATCTGTATCAGTCACAGGTGATTTGACAACACCTTATGGCTTCAATACCGCCATTTCAGTTGTTCTTATCGACATGGATACTGGAACCACTATCGCAGTTGGCGATGTATCCCAACTCAGCTTTGATTCCAGTTACGGAACAGAGAATTTCAACAATCCCGCAAGCTATGATCAGACACTCACTACAAACACATGGTCAGTAACAACCACCACTGTCACACTTTCAGTCACATTCTCTAATACAATATACGGGACTCCTACAGACTATGATTTTGACATTATAATCCGCAAACACTACACGTCAGTTACTGTAGTTGGTGATCTGAATACTCCGTATGGACAAACAACCCCTGTTACTGTGGTCATCACTGACTTGGACACCGGCACAGAACTAGCTAGTACCGCGTCTGTTACATCTTGGAGTTTCACCTCAGGTTACTCACCAGTGACAGAGACCCCACCAGCAGACTTTGATGTCACACTAACGACGGCTGCGTGGTCACTTGGACCCGAAACCGTGACCTTGGCAGTAACAATGAGTGGTATCTACGAGAATCCAACAAGCTACCTGTTCGACGTTGAGATTCGCAAGCACTACACATCAGTTACCGTAGTTGGAGATCTAATCACTCCGTATGGGCAAACGACCCCTGTTACTGTGGTCATCACTGACTTGGACACTGGTACAGATCTGGCCAGCACAGCGTCTGTTACAACTTGGAGTTTCACCTCAGGTTACTCACCAGTGACAGAGACCCCACCAGCAGACTTTGATGTCACGCTAACGACGGCTGCGTGGTCACTTGGACCCGAAACCGTGACCTTGGCAGTAACAATGAGTGGTATCTACGAGAATCCAACAAACTACCTGTTCGATGTTGAGATACGCAAACACTACACATCAGTTGCCGTAGTTGGAGATCTGAATACTCCATATGGCCAAACAACCTCCGTTACTGTGGTCATCACTGATCTTGACACAGGGACTGAATTAGCCAGCACAGCGTCTGTCACAACTTGGAGTTTCACCTCAGGTTACTCACCAGTGACCGAAACTCCTCCAGCAGACTTTGATGTCACACTAACGACGGCTGCATGGCCACTAGGAACAGAAACCGTGACCTTGGAAGTAACAATGAGTGGGAATTATGAGAGTCCGACAAACTACCTGTTCGATGTTGAGATACGCAAACACTACACTTCTGTCACTGTCATTGGAGATCTGATCACTCCGTATGGACAAACAACCCCTGTTACTGTTGTAATCACTGACCTTGACACAGGTACCGATCTGGCTAGCACTGGTTCGGTGACATCCTGGAGTTTCACCTCAGGTTACTCACCAGTGACAGAGACTCCACCAGGGGATTTTGATGTCACACTAACGACAGCTACGTGGTCACTTGGACCAGAGACCGTGACCTTGGCAGTAACAATGAGTGGGAATTATGAGAGTCCGACGAACTACCTGTTCGATATTGAAATACGTAAACACTACACTTCTGTCACTGTCATTGGAGATCTGAATACTCCATATGGCCAAACAACCCCTGTTACTGTTGTAATCACTGACCTTGACACAGGCACTGACTTGGCTAGCACAGCGTCTGTCACAACTTGGAGTTTCACCTCAGGTTACGCCGCAGTGACTGAGACCCCACCAGCAGACTTTGATGTCACACTAACGACAGCTGCGTG
>JAUVHR010000328.1 GCA_030593165.1 Candidatus Thorarchaeota archaeon | reverse complement strand
ATGGTAATCTCTCTCGAATCTTCCCCAACGTTGATCTTGGAGAGCCTTCCTTGATCCTAAGAATGACCTGCCTCTTTGCAAATGCAACATAAGTAACAACAAAAGCAACAACAGGAAATAGGAGTAGCAAGGAAAGCAATGTGAATGGCTGCACTGTTTCGAAGTAGTAAAGAACATCCTCGCTGGCGTTGGATGGTCCCCAAGACCAGGCTACATTTGATATTGCAGGTCCGCTGTACGAAAAGGTGAAGAGTATCCGGTACTCATTTTCAGTCAAGTCGATTTTGGGCATAGCGTAAGAGCTGGAGCTCAATGGTCTAATACTCAATAGTGATGCATTTTGGAATATGTATTCTGTTACATTGCCAGGCATCCATTTCAACATATGATAGGTTCTGGACCCATTTTTGTAACAACTTGTCTCTATCTGCATTCTTCCCTCGCGAAACTCGGAGAATATCTCGTTGAGCTCGTCAACTGACGTTCCCGCTAAGACATGTAGAGTTCGAGAGGAGTATGTTGCATTCTCAACACCTTCGTGGTAAGCAACATAGATCTTGTCCTTTGAACAGACGATATCGAAGTCCATAATCATATCACTTGTGGACATCCAAGTGCGCTGAATATCTGAGGAGTTGAATTGAATGAGATTCAGTGTGAAATTGACATCTTCTCTATAAAGAATAAGGGGTCCAACACTATCATCAATCACGTTTGATATTCTGAGGTAGGTCCCAGCCTGATGAAATGTGTTATTCCATTGTCCATCCTTCAACTTGAAGTATGTGATTCCTTGTGTTCCATTCTTCCTTGAAGTCCCACAAACATACAATGCCTCTCTCCCCGATACCGCATACGCATCCCACATTGGATAATCAACCATCTCCGTGAAATTGGTTATCGTAAATGAATCACTTGATAGATGGTAGTTGATGGATCCAATGAAATTGCTTTCAGAATCTATTATCCGGCCAATGAGGAATAGACTACCTTTGTAATAACAGAATGTTGTGCGAAAACTGTAGAAACCGTAGCCAGACAGATTTGTGGCAGTCATAAACTCCCAATTACGTATAGAACCATCGGAACGATAGAACTCAGCAACATAATGCGTGTCATTCCAGTAAACAGCAGCTGCAAAAACGATGGTCTCGTATCCTCCTGTGAATCCATCTGGCTCTACTGTTGTCACTAGTATGTCGGACAATGTAAGATCGGAGTCAAGAGAGAACCTTTCTGATGTCACCCAGTCCTCTTGGAGCTCATTACTCACCTTCACAGTAACCAGTTCGTCAGTCCATTCAAGTACCTGGACTGCAAATGAGTTCTCAGCATCAAAATAGGTTTCTCCTGCCCGTAAGGAAGCATCACTCAGCCATTGCGATTGCACTGGAACCTGTAATTGAACTCCATCTTTTCTTTCATCCAAACGTGACTCATTGACGAGCATAATGAGAACGCCATAATCAGGAAGGCCTTCGTCATAACCTTCGTTTGATCTCGCCTCAACAATAAAGTACCTCCCATCAGGAAGGTTGTATCTTATCGCTCGATAGCCTCTATTCTGACAACTGATTGGCACTAACTCAACAATCTTGCTGCCGTTCTCAAGAAGATAGAAATCTTGTTGTTGGAGCCAGCCAATCTTCAACTTGTTGAAAGCACACATATGAACGTCTGACCCACTACTCATTATTCCCCAATAGGAAATCCCTGTAATAGAAGACCGATTTGATTCATAGTCATATAGATCGACAGCCCCAAAATCATGTCCAATCTCGTGGGCATAGGTTTTCATCGAGTCATACTCTGATAAGATTGAAACCCGTTGGAAAATCCTCCCATCACTTGTCGGAAACCACCCATTGGAATTGCATGAACCAATGAGAGAGCTATTGGACCCCGAAGCTTCCTGTCTTCCATGTCCTGAATGAACAACAACCAACCTATCGTAGCGTGAAAAATCAACCAGGTTTTCATTAATAGAGATTGCTTCCATTACAAGTTGGAGATTCGCACTACCGTGTTCCACAACACCAATGGAGAATGAGCTGGCGTAGAATGACATTGATTGACTCAATTTCGTCCATCCCATAACATCACTGGTGAGATGAACCTGTGAGTAGGAACTTTCTTCGAAATAATCCGACACACGGTCCATTGCTGTCTGAATCTCTCCAATAGATGTGTCAGGTGGGGTGTCTTCCGACCAAACACTAAGGACTATTACTCTCTGTTCTTCCATCACCGTGGTGGGGCGAAGGATATTTGCTCCAATGATAGTAACAGCCAAGTACGATAGTGTAAGTTGAATGATTAGCATTAGGGCAAATGCTGTACGTCTAGTACGTGTGGAACCCAAACACATCCGTCCGATTAAGTTTCTTTCAAATCACAATAGAACGTGTTTCATTATATACCTCTGCCACTCGGGTCCTTTGAGTTAATTCTGAGGGCTCTGTGGCCTTAGAGTGGGACGAAGCTTACGAAAGGTCCTTTGTTGGGATTCATCACATCGTCGGCAAGTAATGGTCTTGACGCATTCCCACGGCGCAGCCACATTTCTGTACTGGGCGTGAAAGAAGAAGAAAGCTAAGATCCCTAAGTATTCTTTCGATTTCTCAAACATATCTTCGCATGAAGAGTAAGGGGGGTCTGAAGAGGATGATGGTCGTCAAAGTAGTTCATTGACGAAGCCAGCTTATGTCACCTCGCAGCATGACCGGCACGACACAATCACTGCAGAGTTCGTGCTCTTCATCAGAATCGTCTTCCCAGCAAATGAGCTCGTCCCAAACAAACTTACGTTCGCATCGCTCACACTTCGCGATTTCGAGCTCCTCTTTCATTCTGAAGAGCCCGCATTCAAAACACTGCCATCTTTCATGCATGTCAATCCAATCTGCCCCACAATGTGGACACTTCGGGGATCTCTCGTCCCATGGTATCGCAGTCAGAGTTGTGTGCAGAGTGAGCTCAGAAGCCGGTCTTTTCTTGCCTTTTCTCAGTTCTCGCATAGTGGCGCCCTGTTTTGACCTATCTCTCTTCTCTCTCTTCTTGCTTTCCCGTTCAGCTCGTTGTCGTGCCGCTCTTGACATTCTGGTCATGCGCTCCACTTTCTATGACGGAATTGTGTTGAGGAAGTCGCGCCAACAGAACTTATGCTTGGAAAGGTATAGCATTAATGAGGGCATGGTACAGAATCTACAGCCCCATTGGTCCCCGACCGCCATTCCTCTGTTCATCGAGGTTGCTAATAAGCCTCTCACTTGCCATGAGCAACCCGTTCGTCGGATCCATTGCTTGCAAAACAAGACTGAAATCAAGTAACGTGAAACATATGCTGATGACGCTCAGTGTAAAGAGAAAGCGAAGAAGGGAAGACGAAATCGCCCTGTCCTTAGAAAGCCCGTGGCCTTGAGGAAAACTACACCCTTCTCAGTGACAATGAGCGCCCCAGAAAGGTTACCAAAAGTAGCGCCCACGCGGATTATGACTTTCTCGTCCGGATTGGTCCCTTCCGACACTTTTACCCCCGCATGCTGACAGATGTAATCCGATAAATCTCTTGTTAGAGAGTGAGAACACTCACAAGCTTGTAGAAACTCTCCGAAGGATACAAAACCTCTGAAAACACATCCAATGTTTAGTGTCTTGAATGCGCGGCGAAGCACATCTCATCGTATCTACTATGATCATACTGCCAACCTTGATGGTACTTAACAATTCGACCACATCCGTGTATCAAAGTAACGCCTTCATTCTTGCTGCTATAGGGGCTATGATTGGGAGTCTGCTTCCAGATGTGGACGCATCCGATTCTAAGGTGATGCATGGAGCCTGGCGTCCCATCGGTCTTGTTAGCAAGTATCTCTTCTACAAGCCAATTACAAAACTGCTCAGCATAAAGACTGAATCATTCTTAGATGAACATCGCGGATACTTGCACTCTTTCATGGGTTGCCTGATGGCTACGATCTTCCTCGCGACTGTTCTTGGTCTCATGTTCTTCACCTCTACATTGTTCTTCTCAGTACCTTTGGAGCTTGCACTGCTTCTATGGTATCTCTGGAGCGGAATTCCGATTGGTTTGTTTCTGTCCCGCTTTGTAACAACGAAACTTGATGTCGTGAGGAAAGAGGGAGAGGTTATACTCAGTGTTAGAATGTGCGTTGTTCTTTTTAGTTGG
>JAUVHR010000228.1 GCA_030593165.1 Candidatus Thorarchaeota archaeon | reverse complement strand
GTGTTCACCCAGAACCAGATAGTTTCAGAACCACCGCTTGTCGCATTGATCACTCTGGACATCCACAGAACGCGATCGGTCCCATTCCATATGTCATGGAAATCTGAATTGACTATCGAAACATCAACGTTCAAATCAGGTTTCGATACATTTGTGAAGTAAACTATGCCGATAGATTCTGCAATCAGAATCAGAAAGATCACAATTGTGACAGTTCTACCACCACGGAGGCGGATGGCCTTCTTGGTCTTCTTGCTTGCACTCTGAGTCATGATACGTCCCCACCAACGATTGCTAGGTTAGAATTTGGAGTGAATGTATTTTTAGTGTTTGTGCTGCAAGAGCTGGATAAGCTTAAGAACGTGAATGGAGAGCATGCTGTGGGTGCATGTAATGCCTATCGATAGGAAACAATGGAATGAAGGAATGACCAAGCAAGATATGAGAAGGAGGATTCTAGACTTCTTGTCTGAGAATCGAGCAAGAGCATACAGCTGTGAAGAGATATGGAAAGAGCTTTCTTTTCAGGGAGACCCAGCTGACCTGCGCTACTACTTGGACCGACTGAGTAACTCTGATTTCATTCTTGTGAGGTTTGTGAGAACTGAAGATGGCCACAAATCTTACTACACAGCGGACAATGTGCTTACGACAATGGGTTAAGAAAGAAAAGTGGGGGACCGTCTCTCCACAGATTCACACAGAGAGTGAGAACTTGAGTACAAACTCCACACTTGATACTCGTCTTCCGATAGAACGGTATTTACAGGAATTAGGTATCTTTCAACCTTGTCACTTTGGAAACAAGGAGCGAGAAATGTACAATCGTGCTAGAAATGATGTCTTTTCTCCACATCATCATAGGATAAGCAGCTACTGCTATCGCCCCGACAAAGAATGCCCCACCATTTGCGATGAAATGATAAATCCCAGATTAAATAATAACGCCAAGAAAAAGTGGAGGGTTCGCGTGGAGCCAAAAGCGCTAGTTGGTATTATCGATTTCATCCGTAACATCCTCTTCTTCAGTCGGAAACAGTTGCCTGTACAGGGCTCTTACGACAAAGAAGACAAAGAGGAATTCCAGAGCGATGTTCATGCGTAGTACAATGAGGGAGGAAAAAATCATTGCAAATGCATAGTTCACTATAATCGCGATTATGAGCAGAACAAAGAGGAAGATAGGAACCTTCAGAGTCTGTCTGTCAAGACCCAATGCCTTCTCTCTTAGGAATTCATTCGACAAAGCTAGCGTCAAACCCGGTATCGAGAATAGCAGGATGATGCTTGCCCCAGTGACTAGAGATACTCCACGAGTCTCTTGGGGTGTAACATAGATGGGTGCATAATGATACTGTGACCTTTCATCATCGTAGGAGTAGGTACTGACAAAGAGTGTTCTTGCCACTAGTTCACACGCCATTAGAGCGGTCCATCGATTAGACCATATGTGTGATGTGAACATTTCGGGTTGGGGAAATGCATGAAGCATTGTTCGCTCTGTTACAATCGAATCCATATTGTACTGATGAATCGTGCAACATGTTGTTCCATTATTACTGCCCACATAGAAGACATCCCCATAGAATGGATCTATTCCCCATGTCACTAGTGGGGTGGATTGAAGCGGTTCTGCTGCCTGGATACGTCCGGAATCAAGTATTGTCAGATTCTCTTGGTCGATGCCGGTCATCACATATCTTCCGTCTCTTCGATAATTAGAATGGGAAATTCTAGTCCATTCTTCAAATACTGCCATTGTAAGGTTCATTCTGTCATTGATGGCAACTTGTGGGTTTGTGACATTCTCGTTCCCTGAGTGGAGTTGTATCGATTTATCTCCCGAGAATGACTCAAACCAGACCTCGTTGTAGAAGGTGGAGTTGGGTCCACTGACATAGACCATGTAGGGGGATGCCCCGTAGGGGAAATGATACGTCATAGGGGACAAACGTGGTGACGAGCTGTTGTAGATAATCCTGCTATTGTAATACGTAGCACCGAGAGATGAGGTCTGAAGGAAACCAATTGCAGTATTGTCAATCCCGACCGTATTCCTCGAGTTAGGCATTATCTCAAAGGCAATGAAGAATCTCGAACCATGTGTGGTTACCGAGGGACTACGTGCATCGGTGTCGCTGTATGTGAGATTATAGCTTCGAGTCTGGTAGATGTCCCAAGCCTCAATTGTATGATTCTCGGTGAACTCAGCTTCACAGAACAGATATGGTTTCTCATCCAGACTAAAGAATGATTCACGTTTCACAACCAATACAGGATTCCTTCTGTTGACATTATCCGGAGTCTCGAAGTATTGAGTCCATGTTAGCCCATCATCACTCGATTTGTAGATGATGACTTGGCTTACATCAAGGTCATAATTCCATCCAGACACAGCGATGAACATGGTTCCATTGTAAAGGGTTGTCACTGAGCCTTGGCATTCTTCCAGACCATGGAAAACCTCTGCTTTCCTCTGCCATGCTAGCCGAGCATATGTTGATGCCTGAATCAAGTATCCATTGTCTGTTTCATTGAGCACCTTCAGTCCAAAACCAGACTCTTGGTCAATGAAGAACTCACCGGGACCATACGCGCTCTGGGATCTTGAAAACCGTTCATCATCTGCGATGAGGACTCGTCCATCCTGGTTGTGCTTGGACTCATCAATGATGTAAACAACAACTCCGGGTCTTGTGATCGCAGAATCGAAACCAACTTGTTTTCGAGATTCTACAAGGAAATATCTACTTCCATCTTGGTTGAGATTGTATCTTGCTGCATAGAAACCTTCTGAATCAATTGATAGTGCACTGAGTTCGAATTCATATGTTCCATTTACAATCGGCAGGACTTGATGCAGACCTAGAAACCCGATATCCAACTTTGTATATGCACACATATGACAGGGAGTCTGACTCTCATTGAGGTAATTTCCACTGGACATCAGACACCACCTACCAATATCTGGTCCGTAGGGGTCATTGTGATAGAGGTCGTCGGCTCCATAATCATGACCCATCTCATGACAGATTGAACCAATTGATGGGATATCTCTCTGATACTCTGCAACAATGGATACGGAACTGATGTATGTCAATTCATCAGTGATTATGTGAACGGGTGCATTACAAGTGTCTGGCCACTTTCCTCTTGCTGAATCACCTGCAGAACCATAACTCTGCCTTGCGTAGCCTGAATGATAAATGACGATCCTGTCATAAAGTCGGAAGTCCACTTCGCTGTCAACTCTCTGGATTGCATCTCTCGCCATAAGAAATATCGTATAACTATCATCTGCAGAGGAAGCATCATCAGAGAATAAAGAACTCATATCAGTGCCGTAGTATTCCAATGACTTGTTCAGAAAGACCCAATTCAGAACATCAACCTCAAGCCAAGTCTTTCCATAGGAGACCTCTCTCGTATAGTCATCAACTCCCTGCATCAAATGATGAATCTCATCTATATTGTGTGAAGGGTAGACATCACTAAAGAAGACTGGAATAACTAATACGTTCTGTTGCCCAGTATTGTTGACCACTCTTCCAATGGAGTTGTCAAGCATTGATTGGTTTATGGGAATTAGAACAGTGAACAACGAAACCGATGTCAGTACCAGAATCAAGACTCCAGTGACATACTTTCTAGTAATCCCTTTGGTAGTATTCCTCATACACGAAACCCCTAGTTTCCTGAAGCAGGACTCAGAATTTAAATCCTCTCTACCCGCGACTTAAGTGTAAGAAACAGGCAATTGGACTACGCGATGAAAGGGCCATGATATGCAGAGAATTCATGATATTCAAGAGTTCATGGACGATGTCTTATGAGAGAATGGTTCTCAAGATTCTTCCAATCATTGCTTCCAATGCACATCCTCCCCTTGTCAGGCGCTTTTCTTGTATTTGATGGTGGTTCCATAAACATGGTAAATGAAATAGGTAGGAAGGGCTTTTCATGGAGAATGGATTTATTTGAATCCAAATCGGGTATTCACACAGATACTATGGGATTGATACCGTGGATGAATCAAAAGCAGAATCTCAGGACACAAAGAAGAATGAAAGGACTAGAAAGATCATCATCGGAATTCTAGTAATCATTGTCGGATACTTTTCTTTCATTTTCGTTTTTCAAGAGTTATTCCAGACTCTTAGTATTATTCAGAATGAGAACTCAACACTCTTTCCCATTATGGTACTTCTGTTCATTATCGTAGCTGGCCTTTGGCTCCTTATACCCTCTCTTGTTCTCACAGTACTTTCAGAAAAGTTCCTAGGTCAATCCGGTGCTGAACGAGAAGAAATCAAAGCACAGGCTGCCGATTTGAAGAGATGGCGTATAGGTCTTCTTCAGCAAATCGATGAGTACTCTTTGAAATCATTGGATGAGTATTGGGAAATTTCCATTTATGTCGGGATTGCAATTCTCGCGACATTTGCGTTCTCTACCATAAGTAGTTCGCTTCTCGTAGGATGGGCACAGATGGTCATTTCACTATTTTCTGGGGATCATACAAAATTGCTAAAGCGAAACACAGTATTGATATCAGACTTCTCTCAATTGCTGCTGTTACACAATTCCTTGTGATTATAATTTCAAGCTACTCTGTTGCCTTGTCCATTCAGATACTCATTGGTTTCTGGTTATCGAGAGGATCTCCTATTCTTCCATACTTTCTCTTGGCTCCGTTGGAATATCTTTTCCTTTTCTACGGTCTTCTTGGAGCCGGGACAATCCTGACATTCAATAGTAAGGCCATAGGTCAAAGAATCGCAAAGAAGGCATGGCTGAGAATCCAGAAGGAACACTCTCCAACAGAAGAAGTCGATGATACTGTACTCTATCTTGTTAAGGATGCAATGCCTTACTATCTCTTTTATGGTGTTGTCTGGTTATTTGTAATCATAATCCCCTTTTCTGGTGCATATCCACAAGATTTCTTCTTCCTTGGAATTATTGCTCCAGCATTTTTTTGTTTGGTTCTCATCGTGTTGGGATGGATTGTGAAGATATGGATAGTGCAATCCCGCGTGATGAATCGGAAACATAATCGAATTATCAATCTGCTGATGAAATCAGGTGGGTTGGTGATGGAAGTTGTAAGGTTCGCTAGTTTAGGGTTTGCTCTTGTTCTTTTCTTCATACTTGCTCCTACATTTACATTTGGACCAATAATCCAAACTGGAATGGGTTATCTTCCCTTCGCAAACGCAATCAATGTCGCAATGATTCTAATCTTGGTGCAATCTCTCTCAAAGGATTCAATGGATAAGGATGACAATGCTCCTGAAGAGAATAATAATTAATATGACTACGTAGGGGCTTCGGCCTTCTTATTCACTGTTAGTCATCCTTCTTCTTCAATGACGCAACTTTAAAGATGATATCAGGTTTTGAAATGCATCTTGGAATTCGGATGATACGTAGATCAACCAATGCTCGAACACTTGTAGAATCATATCGTAGACCACTGGCCTCCTGTTATAGCAGCCCAAGTACCCTCACTTGGAAACAATCTGGGTTTCCTTACTAGTCCTGCTCTTCGATTCTCTCCTCAAGTTCGTTCACTCTATCAATGAGGTCCTGATATCTTGTTGGCTTCTCACCGACATGGGCTGGAATCTCAATCCTCACTCTGGTCTGAGCTATCCACTCTCTCACAACATCCAACTCAAAATCGTCCTGCGAAAGGGCCATCTCTGTCCTCAGGACTAGCGCCTCAATATGCCTCCTCTTTATCTCAATGTCCTCCAGGCCACAACCCTCAAGCACTCCTATTGCC
>JAUVHR010000158.1 GCA_030593165.1 Candidatus Thorarchaeota archaeon | reverse complement strand
CAATGGGTCAATATAATGGGCATCGACACCGAGTTGAGTCACGAGCAAGTCGGGCTGGTAGCTTTTAAAGAGGGGTACGACTACTTCATCAAATGCTCTTGTCAGTTCAGTAGAGCCTGCGCCTGGGCTCAAGGGGATGTTCACAGAATATCCCACTGCGTCACCAACACCTGACTCATATACATGGCCAGTTCCAGGGAAGAGTGTTTCACCAGTTTGGTGAATAGATATCGTTAGGACGTCCTTTGACTGATAGAATGCATTCTGGACCCCATCTCCATGATGCGCATCAAAGTCGTAGTAGAGGACCTTTATCGGACTCTGTTCCTGAGCGAGCATGATTGCGGCTACAATATCATTGAAAATACAGAAGCCACTTGCTGCGCTCTTGTGTGCATGATGCAGTCCTCCAGAAATGCAGAAGGCATGTGATGACCCCTCTAGCATCCGCTTGGCCGCGACTAAGGTGGCGCCCACATATCTTGTAGCTGCATCGTAAATCTGCGGGAAAAGCGGATTGTCCATAGTGCCCAGTCCGTGACGGTACATCGGTTCCTGTGTCTTTGCGCTCTCAAGGACAGCGTCTACATAGTCTCGGGTATGGAACCTCTCTAGCTCTTCTCGGGTTGCCTTCTCTGGTTCTAGTATCTCTACGTCTTTGAGCAGACCCAGCTCCTCGGAAAGCAGATAGGTCAACTTGAGTCGGTCAGGATTTAGTGGATGGTCCTTTCTGAACTCGTATTGGAGTAATGAGTCAGAGTATGGATAGAGGAGTTTGCCTTTCATCTCAATCGCAAGGGGGGTTTTATCTCGCTTATTTCTTCCGCTAGTAGGGAGAATCTAATACCACTCGATTGTACCAGGTGGCTTTGATGTAAGGTCATAGACTACACGATTGATCCCCGCGACTTGGTTGGCAATTCTTGATGCAATCCGAAGTAGCACTTCCCAATCGGGCTGACTAACAGATGCGGTCATTGCATCACTGCTATCAACCATTCTTATGACACAGGTCTGCTCGTAGGTTCTTTCATCACCCATCACACCCACTGACTGAATAGGGAGAAGAACACAGAATGATTGCCACAACTCAGAGTATGCATTGGCCTCAATCAATCCTTTCTGAAGAATGAGGTCCGCCTCGCGCAGGATTGTAAGCTGCTCTCTTGTAACTGGCCCTCCTATTCTGATTGCGAACGAGGGTCCGGGAAATGGTTGCCTCCAGATCATGTGTTTCGGAATGCCTATCTTGTGGCCAACACGTCGCACCTCGTCCTTGTAGAGGTCTTTCAGGGGTTCTACAAGCTTAAGCTGCATCCAGTCAGGTAACCTTACATTGTGGTGGCTCTTGATCATCGCAGTACCTATGCCTGTAGCAGCACTCTCGACCCTGTCTGGGTAGATTGTGCCTTGCCCGAGGAAATCAAACTGCCCATGTTTGTCAGTCAGCTCGTGTGCCTTCCTCTCAAAAACTCGGATGAATGTCTCCGCAATTATCCTTCGCTTCTCTTCCGGGTCCTCGACATCCTTCAGGCCATCGATGAACTCGTCACTAGCATCCACGGCTTCAAAGTTCTTGAAACCCATCTCGTCAAAGGCTACAGAAACCTCTTCGGCCTCTCCCTCTCGCAGAAGTCCATTGTCGACGAATACACAGAAAAAGCGGTCTCCAATAGCTTTGCGAATCAAATACGCTGCCACGGTTGAATCGACTCCGCCACTGGTTCCCATCAGAACCCTGCCTTCGCCGACCTCTTCTTTGATTCGTTCCACGATATCATCAATCTGATCTTCGGACCTCCAGGTCTCTTCGTATCTACACACATCACGGAGAAATGCGTTCAAGACCGTCATGCCGTTGGGTGTGTGAGTGACCTCAGGATGAAACTGAACCCCATACACAAGACCATCATTGCTCTTGAACGCGGCAACACGCTGGTCTCCGCTGACTGCAAGAGCCGTCATAGTATCCGGCAGCTCGGTCACCTGATCCGAGTGGCTCATCCATACGTTATGCTCTTTGTCAAATCCACTGAGCATTGAATCATCTGAAACTCTCGTGATGAGTGTGTGCCCGTATTCGGGATTTCCTCCGGATTCGAGCGTTGCACCACAAGCGATTGCAAGTAACTGATGACCGAAACAGATGCCTAGAACAGGGATTCGTAACTTCGTTAGAACATTCATGTTTTTCTTGAATGGCGTAGACATATCTGATTCACTAACGGTTCTTGGTCCTCCAGACAGAATCAGTCCCTTAACATTGACCAACATCCCCTTAGTAAAGATGACTTCTTGAGGAACTATTTCAGCATAGACCCCCAGCTCTCTACAACGTCTCGCAATCAAGTGAGTGTATTGGCCACCATAATCGATGACATAGGTCCTTTCGAGAATCACGCTAGCTCCCTGAGCTTGGCTCCCTGGGCATTTGTTTAAATCATTACCGTTGATCAAAACTCATACAATCCCGGACATCACTGTCCAACAGCTTCCAGGTTTTTGGAAGCTACCGCATACCCCTCGCAGGAGTGATACTACACGTTCTTGCCTATGTCCTTTCGATAGCGAATGCGTCCCTGGATTTTTGCCGCGTCAGCATAGGCGGACTCCCTTGCCTCCTCAACTGTCTTTCCTTTTCCAAGGATGCAGAGTGTTCGATTGTCTGTCGTGAGCATTTTCCCTTCTTTCTCAATCACAGAACCATAGTATACGTCCGAGGTGATTCCAGGGGGAACTTCAATTGGCCAATCACGAACGACATCTTCTCCAGGAAATCCTTCGGGCACAATGTAGATGCAGACTGTGGCACTGTTCTCATAGGTTGGAGCTATCAACTTGCCATCAATAATGCTCTGACATACTTCATCAAAGGAGCTTGAAAGGATTGAAAGGACGTTTACTGCCTCAGGGTCACCAAAACGGGCATTGAACTCGACCACCTTGATTCCTTCTGTTGTCTTCATGAACTCAGTGTGGAGTACTCCTTTGTATTTACTCCCGGAGTGCTCGTAGATACCCTTGATAGCTGCTTTGATAATCGCGAGCGCTGATTGCATGTCATCGTCCTCAACGGAGCTGAGGCCATGGGTTTCTTGTGAGTACGACCCCATTGATCCCATTTCAGGACCTTCATCATCGTCGTATACGTGCTTGTAATCCCTGACCAATGGCATAGCTTCGAATCTGCTACCATCTACTATGGCTTCAATCGAGAACTCAAATCCTTGGAGCTTTTCCTCAAGAACAGCAACACCATGTGTGCCTACTAGGTCCGCTACATATTTTTCGAGTTCAGCTTGCGTATTCAGATGGTGTCCGATTGCCTTTACTCCCTTGGCACCAATCACGCCATCAGGCTTGACCACGATATTCTCGACGACGACTTTCTTTTCGAAAGCACCAAGCTCACGAACGCTTCTAACGAAGGCATAACGTGGATTTGCAGACGGATATACATCATCCAACATACGTCGAGCAAACACTTTGCTTGTTCCGATTTTTGAAGCTGCCTTGCCGGGAGCTATACACGGCACGCCTTGCCTTCCAAGGAAGTCTGACATTCCTCGTTTTAAGGGCGCCTCGGGTCCAATCACAGCGTAGTCTATGCCAGTCAATTTCGGCAGTTTTCTTTCACTGAGGATAGAACCTATGGTTGTCTCAGCAGCAATTTCAGAGATTCCGGGGTTCAGTTCATCCATATGAGCGATGACTTCAACTCCCGACCTGTGCAGTGCCAGCGCAATGGCATGTTCTCGGGCACCATTTCCAATCACTAATACTCGTGTCATGTAGTTTGTACCTCAATGTTCGTCAAGCTTCTGCTGCACCTATACAGTCTTCTTCTTTTCGGTTCTTGAAAAGACTACGGCCAAGTCAATTGCCAAAGCCAACTACAAGAATTGATTCTGTTCTCATCATGATTTCTATTGACTATACTTCTCCAGCAATGTCCTTCCGATAACGGATGCGACCGCGAATCTTATGCGCGTCCTCATATGCTCTATCGCGTGCATCTGCTACTGTCGCTCCCTTGCCAAGGATACCAAGAGCTCTACTACCGGTCGTGAATATCTTCCCTTCTTTCTCATACACAGAACCGTAGTATACCTCGGAGGTGATCCCAGGGTCAACTTCAATTGGCCAATCACTAACGACATCTTTCCCAGGATACCCTTCAGGCACAACATAGATGCAGACGGTGGCATCAGAGTCGAATTCAGGAGTTGTAAGGTTACCATCAATGATGCTCAAGCAAACCTCATCGAAAGAGCTCGAGAGAATAGATAGAACGTTCATCGCTTCTGGGTCCCCAAAGCGTGCGTTGAATTCAATCACCTTGATGCCTTCTGAAGTCTTCATGAACTGGCCGTAGAGGATTCCTTTGTAGATCTTACTTGAGAACCTCTTGAATCTCTTGACAACAGTGGCAATAATATCTTCAGCGATTTCCATATCTCGGTCGTCTACGTAGTCGAGAGTATGAGTCTCTCTAGAATATGATCCCATCGAGCCCGTGTTCGGGCCTGTGTCTCCATCGTGAGCGCGTTTGTAGTCCCTAACAAGGGGCATCGTCGCGAAGTTCTTGCCATCAACAAATGCTTGAACGGTGAACTCTGTTCCTTCGAGTTTCTCTTCGAGAATAACAATACCATGGTTCGCTAGCAGGCTTGTCGCATACTTCTCAAGTTCTCTTCTTGTATTCAGATGTTCTCCGAACACCTTGACACCTTTTCCACCTGTTAATCCATCCGGCTTGACTACTACTCTCTCAAAACCTATTTTCTCCTCGAACTCCCGTAGTGCATGCACACTTCTGATGATTGCGTACTCCGGATTAGCGGAAGGATATACTTTCTCAAGCATCCTTCGAGCAAATGCCTTACTAGTTTCGATTTTGGCCGCTGCTTGACTTGGGGCAACGCAAGGAACACCTTGACTCTCCAGAAAGTCTGAGATGCCATGTTCTAGTGGGAGTTCAGGTCCAATGACCGCATAATCGATGCCCCTCAGGTCCATTGGCAGTTTGGTGTAGTCGATAGTTGAACCAATGCTCGTTTCATCTGCTACTTCTGCGATGCCCGGGTTCAATCTGTCCATGTGGGCAAGGATCTCTACCCCCGACCTCTTCAGAGCAGATGCGATGGCATGTTCTCTTGCACCGTTTCCAATCAGCAATACTCGACTCAAGATATCTCTACTCCGTGAGGTTCGATTACTACAGTACCTTTGGTCGAAGATTCCACAACTCCAAGTTCGTAGACCTCATCAATCTCACCAAGAACTGCCCTCGTTTTCTGCTTATCATCATCAGCGACAATAACTACCATGCCTACGCCCATGTTGAAAGTTGCAAACATCTCGGATATTGGAATGTTACCGATGCTCTTGATAGTTTCAAAGATTGGTGGGGTTTCCGGCATGTGACTAATCCTGAAACAATGCTCTCCAAGTCGAAGCACCTTCTTGAATCCTGATCCGGTGATATGGGCTAACCCACGAATCTTAATTCCAGCTGAGTTGAGTTCTTTGAAGTGCTTCACGTAGATTCTAGTTGGCCTTAGCAGCTCGTCACCAACGGGGATGCCCCAAGGCAACTCGTCCGAAACTTGATACTTCGAGAACATTACTTTCCGAGCCAGAGTGAAACCGTTTGAGTGAATCCCATTGGACTCGATTCCAATGATTGCATCACCCTGTTGAATCTGGGAACTATCGATTAGGTCTTCTGGACGAGCAACACCCACTGCAGTTCCCGCCAAGTCTAGACCTGGACCCTTGACTCCTCTAATCATGTCGGGGAGAATCGCAGTTTCTCCACCGAGAATCGGGATCTCCGATTGTCGACAGCCCTCAAGCAGTCCTTTCCCAATCTGCTCCATCACCGCTTCTGGGAGTGGCGCCTCTGAAGCAAGATAGTCCACAAAACCAACAGGAGTGGATCCTACACAGATGAGGTCATTTACATTCATAGCCACACAGTCAATTCCTATTGTGTCGTACTTCCCTGCCATCTCAGCAACAAGGACCTTGCTCCCTACTCCATCGGTTGACAATGATAAACAGAGGTCATCGCCAACCATCACAGTGTTGGCATAGTGACCATACTTCTGCATGACTCTGCCGAAGCTGAACGACTTCTCAACGAATTTCCCTAGAACTCTGAGTCCTCCACTCACAAGATCTTCATCAACACCGGCTTCCCTGTAGGAGCTCGGAACTGAAGAGGATGTTTTTGAAGCTCCAAGAATCCTTGCGGCCAGATGAGCGGCGTTTTGTCCATTGTCGACTCCAACTGCGGCAACTGGAACTCCTTTTGGCATCTGAACAATCGATAGCAACGCGTCTAGTCCGCCTAGCGCAGCAGAAACCGGGACCCCGATTACTGGTCGGTCGGTTATTGAAGCCACGAAACCTGGGAGAGCGGCAGCCAAACCTGCAATTGCTATGATGACCTCTGCGTTGCTCTCCGCAACCAGCTTCTTCACTCGTTCAGGTTCTCTATGCGCAGACGCAAACTCGAGAGAATAAGAGATGCCCAAGTCGTCAAGCGTCTTTGTGGTTTTCTCTGCTATTCTCTCATCACTCTTGCTTCCGCAGATGATTAGCACTTTATTCAATATGCACTATCACTCCAGGTATCTTACCAATCCCGTTCTGAAGGCTTTTCTTGCTTCCTTCACCGGGATGCTGAACTGTCCAAAACTGGCAATTGGCTCCTTGACCGTTAGGCCGATTTCATCTACAGCAACTCCGTGCTGGGCCCTAATGTACAAGAATGCTTTCTGGTTGCTCTCTGTCACCTCAACAATGTACCTAGCGGACGTCTCAGAGAACAGGGTTTCAGCAAGTCCTCTTGCCGTTCCAGGGAGGTTTCTGAGTTCCAAAATAAAACCGTACTGACTATTCAGAACCATCTTTAGCAGAGCAATCGCTAGTCCGCCTCTACCGATATTGTTGGATGCTCGCATCAGTTTCTTTGAATGCGCTTCAAGGACTGCTTCCATCGCTTTCTTTTCTTTCTCCGGCTGGTACCGGGGCGGTAGTCCAGTGACCTTTCCCATGGCAAGTCGTTGAAGTTCAGTTCCATTGAGGTCTGAATGCGTTTCGCCAACTAGGAAGATATTGCTCAATGGAGTAACTAGAGTCCTTCTTACTGGTTTGAGTCCTTGGTCAAGGAGACCTGCTATCATGATCTGAGGAGTTGGGTTAATCCGGAATACTTGCCCCTCGACCTCGCTCTCATTGTACATCGAGACATTGCCACCAACAATTGGAATGTCAAAGTCATGTGAGA
>JAUVHR010000346.1 GCA_030593165.1 Candidatus Thorarchaeota archaeon | reverse complement strand
AGTCACGTCTGTGGAACAGCAAACCATATCCAGAGTTGTGATTGCTCAGGCGGGGGTCGGTGGTAACTCGGATGTCACCATCACCCTTGCCCAGATGGGCTTTCAACACTTCAGGATTGCAGACCCCGATGTGTTCGAGGTCTCCAATTTCAACCGCCAGCTCGGTGCTAGGATGCCCACTCTGTTCCGTAACAAGGCAGATGTGATTGCTCAGGAGATTCTTGAGATCAATCCGGGTGTAGATGTAAGAGCCTACATTGATGGTATCACATGGGATAACGTGGAGGAGTTCGTAGATGGTGCAGATATCGTTATTGACGGGCTCGATATTTCTGTGATGCACCTGAGAGAGAGGATGTTCGACCTTGCACGGGAGAAAGGCATTCCGGTGTTCACCTGTCCCGTCATTGGGTGGGGGACTGGTATTGCCGTCTTCGACCCAGAGAGAAGTCCATCCTTCAGAGAATTCTTTGGAGAGATTCCTGAGGATCCCGATTCAGAGGAGTGGCAGAGATTCATTGAACGCTATGCTGTGAACTTCTTGTCGGCTCGACCAACCGGAATAGACATCCAGCTGGGCAAGAGGCGGGCAAGACAGGGCACACCCCCATCAATAGCAGCAGCCTGCAGGCTCAATGCCGCTTTGGTCAGCACAGCGGTCTATGGATTTCTCTTCGACAAGGGAAGCATCCCTGTGGTGCCGACCACTCTTCACATCGACCTGCTCGGCACAAGGATGAGTGTGACCGGACCCAAGAAGCGCTTTCTGGTCAAGAGGGCATTAGGGGTATTGTCAAGGGAGGATTAGTGAGAGGAGCGATATGGCAATCTCTGATGGGATTGGAACGCATCCCCTCGGCCCTCAGCCTATGAGCGAGTTCGAGAAAACGATAAGTTATCTGCGCATTGGACACGCGCAGTAAAACGTGACATAAAATAATCGTATCTCGGAAATGGCGAGCTAAAGGGGAAACTCGTACCTGAAGCTCACTCCAAGTGTTGATAACACTAAAGTGAATTTAGTTCAATTCCTGAGATGAAGCCTATGAGTAATAATGAAAACAAGTCTGTACAACAGAAAATGCATGAAGCGCTTCTTAGACCTTACAAGAAGAAAATCAACTATGCAATTGGTAATTGCAAGGTTAAATAATGGCGGAATTGTATGCATGGTATTATCTTCCGAGTAAGAGAGAACAATGAGGAGGATTTGGTTTCCCTGCAATTCATCCCAAGGCCCTTGACTATTGTGATTGTGATTATCCTGATTGGATTTGCACCCCTATCTGTGGGATCGATGAAGGATGAGCTGGATGGATTTGGTCCGCTGCAAACAGAGTATAATGACTTCAATTTCATCGCATATGGCGATACACGAGGACATCCGCCAGATTATGAGGGGGTCTCGCCAATCCATGAAGATATTGTCAATGCTTACGTTGAAGAGAATCCAGAGTTGATTATTCATACAGGTGATATGGTTGGTTCTGGCGGAGTCTATGAGCAGTGGGCAAGTTTCAACGACTCCATGACCGCCGTATGGGATGCGGGAATTCCCTTTTATGGAGCGGTTGGGAACCACGAGAAGTACACTGATGAATGGTATCAGTATGATTCTGACTTCATTAATTATACCACTTTCTTTGACTACAGTCACGTGATTGATGAACCGGGAGAGACCGAGCTCTATTTCTCATTTGATTATGAGGGGGTCCACTTCATCATACTCAATACAGAGGATTATTTCGATGATGTAGAGTTTGGTACTGATGTATTCAATTGCTCAGAGGCTCAGATGACATGGTTGCTTGGAGACCTATCAGGTACTGAGCCCGACGACTTCGTTGTAGTTGTTTTCCATCGACCACCCTGGTCAATACGCGAAGGTAGACCTGATCGCTGGGAGCAGGCTGAAACTGTGCGTGCTGAGTTCCACGATATCTTTGTCCAGAATGACGTTGACATAGTCTTCAATGGTCATGATCATTATTACTATCGGACTCTACGGGATGACATCTACTATGTGATCACAGGTGGTGGAGGTGCAGAACTCTATGAGCCATCTACTACTGCACCCATCTGGCAATCAGGTGATGTTGCAACAAGTCAGTATCACTATTGCAATGTTGGTGTAAACTCAACACATGTCAAAATAGATGTTCTGAAAACAGATGACACATTAATAGACTCATTCACGATTTCAAGACCTGCTTCGACAAGTCCAACAACCACGCCCACTGGCACCGTAACCCCACCTCCAATCCCTATGGAGATGATCGCGGTTGTTATTGTAGGATTAGCTGTTGTTGTTGTAGTCATTGTCCTAGTACTGATGAGAAGACGGTAATGTGGCTAAATACAATCACAAGTTCCAATCTATTCATTCCCAATCAAGAAGCCGTTGCTCCCCCTCAAGGCTCTGGATTTCTGTGATGTCTTGAGATACTTCCAGAGTTCCAACGAAATCTCCGTTATCATCTCTAACAGCGAAGTAACTGATTAGGATGACACGGTCTTTCATCTTAATCCAGAAGACAGCTTCGTCCTTCTTTCCTTCCTTGAAGTACGTCATTATCTTCTCGACCTTGTCGAAGCTCTTACGAGGATGACAGTTGACCACACTTCTACCGATTACACCCGCACTCCTCGGGAAGATTCGGTCGTCTGTTGCAGAGTAGTACATCACTTTCTCATCCACACCAACAAATGACATGTCAAGTGGTAAATGACGAAGAACGAGGTCAATTTGAAAGACTTGACCAATGATAGCTGCTGCTAGAATGATGATGAATCCGCCCACGATAGGACCAACTTCTCCAAGCTGTTCAATCAGATCACCTAAAACGACACCGTGACACAGGCCAATTCGTCACGACTATGTGGACTGACCTGGAGCCGACCTCCTACATTGTGACAATCGAGGAACATGAATAAGCAAAGAGAGAGATATGGAAACCCAGGGAGAGTCGACTGGATTGTTCCTCCGATATGTTTGCACGAAGTAAGCACTTCAAAAGGATTTGAATATCTCCTTGTGCTATCAACTGCCATATAGAGCGTTCGTCCCTCACTGCTTCAAGTCCAAGGGCGGCCATTGCAGAAGCTATCAATATAAAAACGGCCTTCAGGGTCTCAGTAATCTAAGGAAGTGCACTCGCTTGAATATCAGGGCTATCCTGTTTGACCTGCATCACACCCTCACATGGACACGAGAGTCCCCGTTTTCAATGTTCAGGAGAATATCTGAGAATCATGGGATCGACACGAGTCAATTCTCTCACGAGAACTTCGGCATGGCCATAACGAGAACGGACGCTCAGATGGATCAGTTTCAGCTGGAACATAATGTTGATCCGCTTTGGGGAGCCGATCCAGAACATTGGATTGATTTTGATAGAAGAGTGTTCGAATCACTTGGCATCCTGGATCTGAGCGATTCCACGATCCTGCGAGTTGAACAAGCGTGGAAAGAAGAAATAACGGAAGGAGATTACGAAACCTTCACGGATGACGCCATAACGGTTCTGAAGGAACTTCACGCCCAGGGCTACATACTTGGGCTCGTTACAAGACGCCACGTTAGTCCTGTTGCGTTCCTCAAGGAAGCAGGCGTGTACGATCTATTCTCCACAGTGAGATGGACGGG
>JAUVHR010000085.1 GCA_030593165.1 Candidatus Thorarchaeota archaeon | reverse complement strand
GGGCTAGGAGTAGATTGTCTTGGTCGGCCACCAAGCACCCTTTTTCCCTTTGTGTTCACCCTTAACGTGTTCGAGAACAGGCCCTCCAAGGATCTTCTCTGCCCTCTCATTCAGCTTGTAAATCCTATCAAGGATGGTTCTTCGTCTTCCTCCTAGGGCCCGTTCAAGGTCTGTGGTTGTGGCTCCACGATGTTCTATTATGAAAGAGAGTATCTGGCGGTCAAAATCATCACGACAGACTTTTGTCTTTAGGTCGTCTGACATGGGACCCAAGGACATTGTTGATGCCCCGGCCCTCTCTAAAAGCTTAACTCGCTCCCGAAGATCCTCGACGGTCCCTATCAGGTCCAACACTGCTGGGGGAACCGTCTCATCAAGCCTGCCGAGAATAGCGTCTCTGATGAACTGCTGGCGGCCGCTCTCGCCTGCATGCAGATCAATCCTGACGATAATCTCAGGCTCAAGACGAACACGGATGCTAACTAGCTTCGTAGAGGTTTTCTTACTCATCTGTCCCTACCTTCTGGAGGCTCCATTTGAAGAGAGTACCACTATAGATGTACAACCCGACACAGTTTTAAATCCAGCCACCGCGGAGTCGCTGGATACTCCTTACGGCGTTGATGTTCAATGGCGAATAGAGAGAAAGCCCTGAAGCGTAGACGAACTCGGCTCACTAAAGCCCAGAACCCCCAAGCGACTGATCTGAGGCGCATGAGAAAACTCCAAAGGACTAGAACAGAGTTTTGGGCTTCAAAGAAGACGGGCAAGATGGAACGACCAAAGAGAGAGGGCAAGAAAGAAGCGAAGGAAAGGAAGGCAGAGAAGGAACCAGAACTCGAAGTCATTGAGGACAATGAGTCCAGTGACGACGGCATCGATGATCTCTACTCATATGACGAGGATATCGAAGAGTAGATTCTCAACGATTTGACTCGGATAATTCGGTCCTGCTCCGGCATCTATGACAACATGCCCACATCTGAAACCCAGACCCCACAATAGAAAAGAGGGGTTGTATGTGTCTTAGTAGAGTAGGATGCAGAGAACCGCGCAGTTGGTGACAAAATGTCCAATCTTAACGAGATTAGCAAGTTCCTCCAGTCGATAGCCCCGATGGAGCTCTCATTTCGAGGCCTAGAGAACCGAGTAGAGATAGGGCCCCAATCAGAGAGTGAGATGGCCAAGACAACAATCAACAGAGTGCTAGTTACCACCTACATATCTGGCAGAGTCGCAACCAAGGCCACTCAAGACAAAGCGAACTTGGTTATCACTCACAGACCTCTCTTTCCTTTTGCAGTAGATAGGTTGACAGGACTAGACCTCATCAGAGTCAGACTGTTAGCAAAGAACTACATCTCGATATTCACACTAGGGAGTCCGTGGATTGCGGCAAGAGATGGGATTTCGGACGCTTTTGTAGAGCGATTGGAGCTCAACAAGCTTCGCGAATTCATGATTCCAGGTGACTTCTCCGAGATGGTTCCGGCCGCAAGAGTGTGTTCGACAATGAAGACTATGAATCACTCGCGATTCGCAGACTTTGTGGCAGAACGCATGAATGTAGAGAATGTGCAGTTTTCAGGCGATTTGGACAAAGAAGTAGAGGACATCCTTGTCTTTCCAGGATATCATATTGATATGCCAGAGGTGATTCTAGCAAAGAAACTGGACATTGACACGATTGTCACTGGTGAAATGTCTCCAGACATTAGGTTATTGGCCAATGAAGAGGGTGTCAACACAATTGAAGTGGGACCTTTTGTTACTGAGACCCCTGGCATGGAACGCCTCAAGAATGTAATGAGCCTGGAATTTCCTGAATTGAAGATTGAGTTCTTTGCGAATAGACAATATTCTCAGACACTGAAACGTCTCTAGTTGAGCCGCCTTATCTTGACAACATTCTTGTCCCGAGGGGTGCCCACATGGTCAGCAACAGGAAGGCATTTGGTTCTCATTATGTGCACAACTGGACTTGTGGGTTCAATCTCTGTCATTGATTCATAGTTGCCCATGCCCTTGGCAACAATGAGCTCAGAATTGCTAAGCAAGTCCTTGAACTCATCTGATGCACGCTCGAGATTCACCCCGATGGCTGCAGCTCCGGTGCTATACACCTTGTCAGCACACTCAGATAGACTCACATCCTTGGCGTCGGTCATCGTGGCGTCATTGAGAATAGGACCACCTTTAACAACAGCGTACACTTTCGGACCAAGCTTTTTGATCTCTCTGATTAGAATCATGTCCAGTACAACTTCACCAGCATTATCCATGAGGTAAACAACTTCAGAAACATTCCTGCAAAGGTCCATGAATTCTTTGATTTCGTCAATGGCCAAGTCGGCCTCGACATTACCAAGAATATCCCTCAACTCATCCAAGCTGAACTCCCGGCCAGATACATCAAACTCGATTGCATTAGCGGCAGCAGCGATTAGTGTCGCAGTTCGGAACTGACTATTTGCATCTCCTGCCTCATCTACCAGTTGATAAAGCTCAGGGAGAATTCCCAGTGCCATTGTGTTAGATAGTTGCTTTAGCTCTTCATAGGGGTCCTTGCCAGTCATTCTCTGTACAATCAGATCGCGATCTGTTCCGATATGACTAGGAACTGATTCTTCGCTGAAGTTCTTGCCAAGGAACTTCATCATCTCAGTAATGACTTCCATCTGAAGTTCCGGATCATCAGTAGCCAGTTTAATCTGGTTGACCGCTCGTTCTAGAAGGCAATGAGCACAGAGAAGTGTGACTTTCAAATTGATTCCCAACCCGGGTGGACTGGTTTGCCTGTAAAAAACCAGACGGAACGGACTACTTCCTGATAGGTTCAATCAGGTCCATCAGGACTTTTCCAGGGGTATCAGACTTAGCAACCGCAGATGCAAGAAGTACTCCTTGGGCACCAAGTTTGATGGCTGATGCAACATCCTGTCCTGTACCGATTCCTGCTCCACAGAGAATGACAACATCCTTGTTGACAGCACGAATCTTCTCGACACTACCGCTGATAATCTCTGGTTGCGCCTGTGACACAGAGATGCCAGTACCAATCAATTCCGGAGGTTCTACGGCTACAGCAGATGGTCCAATAGAAGCAGCTGCCACACTCACCAAGGGATTGTTCGTGCACACGATTGCGTAGAGACCGAGTTTTTCGGCCTTCCTCACTGAAGCCTCAATATCAGCAAGCTGCATCCTGTTCTCGGAATGATTTAGCAGAGTTCCTGTGCATCCAGCCTCAACTAGGGTCTCTCCCAGTGTATGACCTGTAAATCGTCCCGGGTCACCAGCATCCAAATGTTGCGAGAACACTGGAATGCTAACTGCCTCACTTACTCTGTAAACATCTGGTATCTGTGGAGCCACAACAACGGAAACTCCATACTCCTGTGCTACTTTCTCACATGCCTGAGCTAGTAGTATAGCCTTCTCTCCAGTTGCCTGAGGATAGGTCTTGAAGTTGATAGCTATAACGGGCAGGTCGATTTTCGCCATTCTACTCGTCCCTACCGAGCTGTTCCAATGAGCAGCTTCAGCAAGGGAACTCGGGCATAGCCCCTCTTATTTAGGTCTCCTACGGGTTTACGCAATTCTATCTTCACGAACTTGCCAGGCTCGGGATTCTTGTAGTACCGCAAGTAGATCGTAGAGAACTCCGAAAATGTAGCAGCAGCTAAAAGGTCCTTTACAACATCCTCACCGATTCTGATGAAGACATCTTCATCCGTTATCGTGCCAGTTTTGAACTCGATCTCGCCCATTGCTGCCTTGGCAAAGTAAAACCGCTCACCCATGGCCATGAACTCCAAGCTAAACTCATCTGGTGCTTCAACGCCAGCCCCTGGTTCAGCGCTGAACATGTACAGAAGGCGATTGGGGAACGAGTCGTGATATGGAACTGTGGCACCAATTTCGGCTGCAATAGATTCCTCTTCTGGACCCTCAATTGCTTCTTCAACAGGAAGCACTTCTGCCTTTTCAGCAGGTGCATCCTCGGCTGCTTCTTCAATGACCTCTACCGACTTCTCGTCAGGCTTCTCTTTTTCTTTCTTACGACCGAATAACTTCCTGATTCCCATCACGAAATGTCTCCTTTGTGGATCAATCTTGATTGCTTCTTGACCTGAGAGATTTCAATTATTCTAAGATGAATCTATCCTGTCCGAAGGAGTAGTGGCGACCTAGCCTAAAAAAGTAGCTTGGAGATAGTTCCTACTGTGCTTCATCATGGAGATTCAGAGTCTTGGCCTGCGCAAGGGCCTCAATCTGGGCAATCAGAGGCAGGTTGTTACCCCGCTGCTTTCTTTCGCCCCAAAGCTCACATTTTAGCATATCACGGATTGCAATCCGGATTACTTCTGATCGGTTGGGATACTTGCTCTCTCCAATTAGTTTGTCAAGCCCTTCAACGTATGACTCGGGCAAACAAATCGTTACAACCTTCATTGTGACCATCTGAGGTTGAGGCATATTGACTAAAGAAAGGGTGTCATTTCTGGATGTACACGCAGGTATTATTCCCTGTGGGTCAAAAGTGGATGCTATTCCAAATCGTTTCAAGGCTAGATGGATAGAGTTTAAGACTTGAAAGGCATTGGCCAGCTAGGACTCAGTGATACCAATGGGAAAGAGCAAAGGAAAAGCAGGCAAGGTTCGTGTTAGCCACATACTCGTGGAGAAACATGGCAAGGCCGCAGAAATCATCAGAGATATTGCAGAGGGTGCAGACTTCGCACAGATGGCTCGCCAACACAGCACATGTCCCTCTTCCAAGAAAGGAGGCGACCTGGGCTTCTTCGGTAAGGGCCGGATGGCGAAGGAGTTTGAGCAAGCAGCTTTCAAACTCAATGTGGGCGCCATGACAATGGAACCTGTGAAAACGCAGTTCGGTTACCATGTCATAAAACGCTCAGCTTGAGAACAAGCCAGATAACTGCTGAGAGTCATCGATGGGCGCTCAGCAGGTCTCTGTGAAGAGATGAGAATGGCATCATCCCTAAGCACATCCGCCGTAGTCTCCTGGTTCAAGGAGGTGGCAGGATTCTGTTTCTTCTATTGGCAACTACTTAGCAGAGTCTGACGTATCCTTGACTTTGCCCTTAGGAACTACTTCGTAGTCCACGAAGCGTTTCTCATATTTGACCAAGACATCTGGCAAGGTAGTGTACTCCATATCTTGGTCATGTAGACGGTGAGGCATGAAGGGTCCGTGCCTTCGGAGATAGTCAACGATCTCCATTGCGCGCTGACGGGTGATGTCAAAGGCAACGTCTTCAAACATATCAATGGGACCGATTAGCATTCCATTGCTCACTTGAAATCCTAGGCCAATAACTCGGGGAGGACCATCAAACCTTGTGCATCGAGAGTCCTTCAGACCTACAGGCATCAGTGGACCGATGTGTGAACCGCGCATCCAACCCGAGACGAGGTGTGGGAGTGTGAACGCCTCAAGTACCTCACCCATGGCAGGCAGGCCTGAGTGTGCTCGAATAATTGCCACTGGGTCATCCTTACCAACGTACTTGCCTGCGATATTGTGGAGTTTGTCGGTACTGACGGATGCTGTGACCATACCATCTGCACGATAGACCTTCTTGATTGTGTAGCGACCTGTACTACCAAGTAGTGCTAGAACATCGTACGACTCCTCTGGGCATTTCATCTCAATGAAGCTGGGAATATCCGTCTTGATGTCCTGAATTACAAATCTGAAACCATCATGAAGGTTGGGGTCGATTACAAGTCCGGCGGTGTTGAAGGGGTCTGCGTACATCCTAAAAAGGGGAAAGTTGTATGCACCAGGCTCAGTCTTGTCAGCCATGAAAACAGCAATAGGTTCTGACTTTCGCTCTTCAAAGGTCATCTCCGCAGATCCGGGACCCATGCCTTTGACATTCCCACTGAATGTATCTGCCAGTATATCCTGACCAGCAGCATAAATCTTCATCTCGCGGGCTTTTTCTGTGCCCTTCATGAAAGTGTCCCATGCAAGCTTGTGAACCTCTTCGTTGTTCTCGCCCTTGAAGTGAGTCATGATGAGCTCAAGATCATCACCTGCATTCGTTACATGGAAGTCGTTGATAATCTTCTTTTCAACGCCTTCTTTCAGGGACTTTCTTGCTATGTCCAATATGAAATCAGGTACTACGACATGGCCAGCAAGTGAACCAATGTCTGCCTTGATAACGCTGATTGTGGTTTCTACCATTCTCAATTCGCTCCGTGAATTTAATGTCGAGAGCTGGGTTTCCCTCTCTACGAGGGGCCGCAACCCATGGGACACGGTTATAGGTGTTTCGCCACCTCAGCCCCACGCACGCCCGACTATTCTCTGTACATATAATAGTTCCCTTTCAACAAGAAATCGCTCCCGAAAGTGAAATAGCGAGCTGTGTAGAGAGAATTACAGGAAGTGGGACGAATGACAAAAGATCTTGTTGCAGCAGATAGACCAGAAACACCCGACAGAAAGCAGTACCATATCGAGGTGGCGAAAGGTGATGTTGCAGAAGCTGTGCTCCTGCCTGGTGACCCTAAACGTGTTAAGAAGATCAGCTCGCGATGGGACTCGTTCGATGAGGTGGCAGACCATAGACAGTATGTGACCCATACAGGGAAGTACAAGGGCACACCGATTTCTGCGTGTTCCACGGGAATAGGAGGACCCGGAACTGCAATAGCAATCGAGGAGCTTGCGAATGTTGGAGTAAGAACATTCGTTAGAGTAGGGTCTTGTGCGACACTAAAGAAAGATATCGAGATTGGCGACCTGATTATCTCTACCGGAGCAGTAAGGCTTGAAGGAACCAGCAAACAGTATGTCAGGCCAGAGTACCCAGCATTTGCACATCATGAGGTCGTACTGGCTATGATTGAGGCTGCCGAGAGTCTCGGATTGACATATCATCTTGGAATTACGGCCTCAACGGATTCGTTCTATCTTGGTCAGTCGCGTCCTGGCTTTGATGATTACACACAATCAATGAGTGCCACACTGATTCAAGACCTCCAGAAGGCGAACGTCGCGAACTTCGAGATGGAGGCGGCAACTCTCTTCACGCTGGCAGGCATTTACGGATTCAGGTCAGGAGCAGTGTGCGCAGTATATGCAAATCGCGTCAAGAATGAGTTTGCTGTGAGAGGTGAGGACGCCGTGATTGACTGTGGTAATGAGGCTGTTCGAATCTTGGCTGAGATGGACAAGGAGAGGGATGCCTCTGGGAAGAAGCATTGGGTACGTACTCCGAATAGATGAATCATGTGTCATTCCGTTTCAATACATATACAGCAGAGAGAATGTGATTTCATAATCGTACCCGGCTACGTGGCTAAAGCTGAAGTAGTCATAGATGTAGTGAGGGATTCCTGTGTCAAGTGCGAGATCACCATAGAGTTTCCCTATATAGCTCCCGTGACCGGAAGCCTGCTGTGATTGGTCCCTCCTGAATGAGAAGAATGCAGCATCTGTGTAGTTACCTTGATAGAGGATGTTCTTGGAGAATTCTCCCGCGGGTTCTACTACTTCAACACCATGCTCGAACATTTCTTTGATGATATCCCAATCTCCGACAGGAAAGAAGAGGAAGGAGATTGAACTCTCTAGTGTGCTTCGTATAGTGCTTTGGATGGTTGAGCCATTCGCAAACTCAGTACTCACCTTGAGACCATTCGCGACCTCATCGACAAAACTGGGTGCACTCATAGGAGATGGCAATACAGGAAGGCTGACTATAGTGACCTGGATCTCTGCACCGTCAAAGACCTCCCACTCCTCCAGTGGACTTCCGCTTGAACTGACAAATGTCATGTTGTATACGAAAGTCTCCCCCACATTCACAGACCAGACTAGGTCGTGTTGCACTAAAGTGTCGTTGGGATTTTGACCAAGTAGAATTGCGAGCCCCGCGCTGGCCAGAATCAGAGCTACTACGCATCCCATGATAATCTGAATGCGGCGATTCAATCAATGTCATCTCGACTGACATTATACAGGATTACAACGAATAAAAGAGTTTCAATGGTGTCAGGAATTCCACGAACCCTGATGAGATGAGCTACTTGCCCTTCCCAACATAGTAGAAATCTCCTGAAGATTTCTGGGAAGAATCCAACCGTGAGCCCTCTTTGTTGACTCGTGGACGACCGGTCTGTGGGTCTCTTCGGAATGTGACGCCCATCTGTCTCAGGAATGCGTTCATCCCAACTCGCAAAGTCGTCACAGTGGTTGCTTTGCCGAGCTTCCCCGGATTACCCGAAAAGACGACCATACTATCACTGAGATAGTCGGCCATGAGGATCGAGTGTTCAACCACAAAGGCAGCCTTCATTCTTGTCTGGATTGTTCGTCGAATCGCACGAGAGCTTGCAAGGCGCTGTTCAATGTCAAGGAACGCCGATGGTTCGTCAAACAGATATATGTCCGCCTCCTGTGCCAGACACGCCGCAATTGCGGACCTCTGAAGCTCGCCACCGCTAAGCTCGGACATAGCATGATCGAGGAAAGGTTCCAGTTGGAGTTTCCTGATAACAGATGTTTTGAAGTCTGCAGAGTCTGCTTTAGAACCCCCGGCCTCCCTGAGGTACATCCGAACGTTACCGGGATAATCTGCGCTGATGTACTGAGGCTTGTAGGCCACCTTCAGTTCGAATCCCGACTTGGTCTCTGTTGGTGCTTCTCCCTCATCGGGCTCAAGCTCACCCGCAAGCATCTTCACGAATGTTGTTTTTCCTATTCCGTTTGGCCCGAGTATCCCTACGATTTGACCTTTTGTTATACGACCCCCTCGAGCCTCCAGCGTGAAGTCCTCGAATTCCTTCTTCATGTCACCGTACTCAACGAGGGTTTCTGAGCTAATCCATTCTTCATCCTGACCCGTCATTCCCTTGAATGAGATTGACGTATCGCGAAAACGCATATTCTCGTCGGGGATGTATCCATCGAGGAAGATGTTGACTCCCACTCGTGTTCCATGAGGGTGAGAAATGATACCGTAGACACCGGGCTCACCATAGAATATACACACAAGGTCTGATACATAGTCCAGAATGGACAGATCGTGTTCGACCACAATGACGGTCTTTCCGAGTTCTGCAAGCTTGCGAATCGCCCTACCGACGCGAAGTCGCTCGCGTACGTCAAGATATGCGGTAGGCTCGTCAAAGAAGTATATATCGCCCACACGAACAATGGCAGCGGTCATTGCCACACGTTGGAGTTCTCCCCCGCTGAGAAACTTGATGGGGCGGTCCCAGATCCCACTCAGGCTCAGATCATCCTTCAGTTCCTTCAGTCTGCCTGAGGAATCAGCAGATTCCAGAAGGTCACTAATTGGCTTGTCTGCAATGCTCTTCATCTTTGGAAGGTCAGACAGGGTCTGAGGCTTGAGCACTGCTGTGATGGAACCAACCTGTAATCGCTCGAAGAAAGGCTGGAGCTCGGACCCCCTGTACGCCTTGATGATCTCATCCCACTCAGGTGGATCCTCAACTCTACCCATATTCGGTTTCAGCTCACCTGCGAGTACACGTAATGCAGTGGTCTTCCCTACACCATTGGGACCAATCAAGCCCAGTACCTTACCCTCCTTGGGAATCGGTAGACGAAATAGCTTGAATCCGTTCACACTGTAACGATGACTGGTGTCTTTCTCCAACTCCTCGGGTAGATTGACTATACTGATCACATGGTAGGGGCATTTCTTGACGCATATCGCCTCGCCTGAGCAAAGTGACTCAACAATGACAGGCGGCTTGTTTGGGCCATCTGGGAAGATTACCGTCTCGTCCCCAGTTCGTACCCTAGGGCAGAACCTCTGACACTCATGAGAGCAATCCTTGGGCCTGCATCTGCTTTGGTCGACAATCGCGATACGCATTTCGAGTTTCAACACCTTTCTGAAACTAGAGCATCAAGCGGGGAGATGCTATTTAGGACTTTGGGACTGAAGAAGGACAGCTGATTCAGCCATTCGAAGATTCAAGACATTTCACCAAGCATGTGTACAGCTCACAGTTGGAAAACCTTTTGTAGACAACTGACAGTGGCAATACTGGACAGAGATATGATGAATCCAATCGAGCGACTAGTTTCAATCTTCAACAAACGGGCTGCTCTGCGACTTGGAGCGGTTCAACAGCCATCAGACCTCATGGACTATGTATACGCAGTTCACGCAAGAGCCTACCAGAGAATCACTGGCAAGACACTCAGCAGAATGAACCCGAGTCTGACTAGGACCCGAAAGATTGGAACTGAGAATCTCGGAGGACGATCACTGTTCAGACGAATAGGAAGAAGGGTCTGACAGAATCCTTCATTAGTTCTTGGTCAATTGTTATCATGGGGTGCAAAACCCTACTTCGTCATCATGACCTATTCCTAACTGTTGAGTGAAGACCAACTGAAAGGTACTCCTGTGTTCGGCCCTTTTCCAGCCGGATGTCGCCATCAGCGTCTGGCGTTACCCATTGCTTAGCTGGAATTTTGTCTGTATTCATTGGGAGGTTATCCCTCCTGCAGACCTGGCTTCCTTCTCCTGTCTTGTTGCTGGTGCATCACTACCAGCGACAGAGAGTGTTTCCACAGTTCTTGTCACGGCGAGGTCATTATCACTCACTCCAGCATTGTCACCAAAGCTAGAGAGGTCCGTCTGGACAGAGTGAATAGCCGCGAACTCTCCAAGACCTGATGATTGATCCCCTTCGGAGAGTAAGGACTTCCCTCGAGAAGACTTCTTCCCTCGGGCTTTCGGTTGTGCGCTTCGTCCTGCTTTAGCAGAGCTGGCCCACTTCCCTAGTCCTCTCACAGAATGTAGTGAGTCTGTGAGCGTAATGAGGCGTCCGGCGATGTTGATGGCTCCATTCTGGTCTGCGTTGCACCTGTTACCACATGTGGGACATACAAAGACGCTTTGCTTCGGCCTAATCCCTTTTCGGCCACAACGCCAGCATGTGATTGAAGTCCAAGCTTCTGAAACACTACGAAATCGAGCATCCTTTTTGTCAATAGACCATCCAAGCTGAGCAAGCTGATGGCTCAGCATCCGAGAGATTCTGGCAAAACTCCATCGATGAATCATCCCTCTGAAGCCTCTGCCTCTGTAGTTCCCCTTGCGAGCTAGTACGCGGATGTTCTTTACCTTTCCAAGAGCCACGTATAGCGTGTACTCCTGTGAAAGCTCATTAATGTAGTCGATGAGCTGCCTAAGCAGTACACGGTCGTACTCGTTGGCTACATTCTCGCGTTTGCTCCCAAGATGTCTGAGTCGCTCGGCCACCCCATCACAAGGCTGACCATTG
>JAUVHR010000166.1 GCA_030593165.1 Candidatus Thorarchaeota archaeon | reverse complement strand
GGAACGGCGCACCATCTGATGGAGTAACCAAGGTCACCTGCGTTGACAAGAGTAACTTACTTGCTGGATGTCAGCTCTTCAGAGGCGCTTTCACCCGAATTAGCGAAGAGTTCCCTGACGTTCAAACTGACTACGCGTACGTTGATGCTTGGACACAATGGTGTGTCAGACGACCAGAGGTCTATGATGTTGTAGTGACACCAAATGAGTTTGGAGATATTATCACTGATCTGGGTGCTGCGATTCAAGGAGGCTTAGGGGTGGCACCGGCAGGCAGCATTGGAGTTAAGAAAGGTGTTTTTGAACCGGTTCATGGCTCAGCACCCAAGCATTATGGCAAAGGCAGTGCGAATCCCGTCGCTGCAATCCTTGCCGGGGCAATGATGCTTGACTGGCTTGGTTCACAACACAACGACGCACACGCAAATCAAGCGGCTGAGCTCATCACAAAAGCTGTAGCAGGAGTCCTGAAAGATGGCAAGACGCGAACATACGACTTGTGCGTCGGAGAATGGGCAAGCATCAAACCATCGTCCACCAAGCAGGTTACTGAAGCCATCGTTGAGAGTGTCAAGGATACAGAATAGGAGACCATGTAGATGGGCAAGACCATAGCCGAAAAGATACTTGCCAGTCACACGAGTGATGGAAAGGCAACCGCAGGAGAAATCGTGGAAGCCTCCGTCGACTTGATAATGTTGCATGAGGTTCTCGGCTCAAGAGTGATTCCAATCCTTGATGAGATGGGAGTCGAGAAGATTTGGGACCCAAGAAGGGTATTAGTTGTCAATGATCACTGGGCACCAGCTCACAACGTTCACAGTGCAGAGATTCACGCGAGGAACAGAGAGTTCGTAAAGAAGCATAAGATTGAACACTTCTGCGACATCAACAGCGGTATCTGCCATCAGGTTCTTGCAGAGAAAGGCCTTGCTGCACCAGGCGAACTCATCATTGGATGTGACTCGCACTCCACCAGTTATGGTGCGTTCAACGCATTTGCAGCAGGATTAGCAGCAACAGATAGCGCAATAGTCCTAGCAACTGGAAAGAACTGGTTCAGAGTGCCCGATTCAATTAGAATTGACATTCATGGTAACCTCTCTCCGATGGTTATGAGCAAGGATCTGATCCTGAAGATAATCACTGACCTAGGGTCTGATGGAGCAAATTATCGCTCCATTGAGTTTCACGGTGTCACTGTCGATGGGATGTCGGTTGCTTCTAGAATGACAATGTGTAACATGGGAGCTGAAGCAGGTGCCAAGAGCGCATTAATGACAGTCTCAAAACCGGTTCTGGAGTGGTTGGAGGACAGAGGACGATCACCACCTTGGAATGCTGTAGAGCCTGACGCAGACGCTGAATACGTTGAGCGCATTACATATGATCTTTCCAAGGATCCGCTAGACCCGATTGTCGCAGTACCTCACAGCCCTGCAAGTGGTCGCCCGGTTTCCGAAGTAGCAGGTATTCACATTGATCAAGCATTCATCGGCTCGTGTACCAACGGTCGGCTCGAAGATATGGAGATAGCTGCCAGAATAGTGGAAGGCAAGCAAATACATCCAGATACTAGGCTGATTATCACTCCAGCCAGCAGGGAAACATACCTCGCTGCAATGAAAGCAGGATTAGTTGAAATACTGATCAGAGCAGGAGCTGTTGTAACCAACTCTACCTGCGGCGCGTGTATAGGTGGCCATCTCGGAGTCCTCGGACCAAGTGAGGTGGCTGTGTCGAGTACGAATCGAAACTTCAGAGGAAGGATGGGTCATAAGGACTCGCTAGTCTATCTGGCATCACCAGCCACTGTGGCAGCTAGTGCCCTTAAGGGTAAGATTGCCGACCCCAGGAGTGTGTAGTGGATGACTGGACTGGAGAACATCAGAGGTCGAGCATGGCTATTTGGTGACAATATAGACACTGACCAGATAATCCACGGACAGTATCTGACTCTTCTGGACTATGAGGAGATGGCAAGACATACACTAGAGATTCCAAGACCGGAATTCCCACTCAATGTCAAAAAGAACGATGTTGTTGTTGCGGGCAGAAACTTCGGAGGAGGATCATCGAGGGAGGAGGCACCCAAGGCAATGGTTGTGCTCGGTGTTGGCTGCGTGGTCGCTGAGTCCTTTGCAAGAATCTTCTACAGAAACGCATTCAATGTGGGGCTTCCTGCAATCATTGTTCCTGACGCAACGAAGATAATCAAAGATGGACAGACGCTAGTAGTGGAACTATCAGAGGGCGCTATAACAATCGAGGATACAAATGAAGAACTCAAGGGTTCGCCGCTACCAAAGATTATGTTAGGAATTCTTGAAGCAGGTGGGGCCATTCCTTGGTTCAAGATGACGAATTAGTCTGCTTTATCATCCGGGAGCACAAAACACTAAAAGACCCAGCTGCAGCTGCAATACTTGGCGACAAAAAGCCAAGGTGACAATGCATTGAATGTACTGTTCTTCCTCATTATCACGCTGATCGTTCACAGCATTCCCTTTCCGTTATCGGGACATATGCTGCGACCGAATATGCTCATAAAATGGCTACCGTTAAGACTCGTGTGGGGTACAGCCGCATGGCTTGTAATCTGCTTATTGATGTCCATGACACTACCGTGGGCAATCATTGGGCTCCTACTAAGCTTCTCCCTACTCCTGATGATTGCCGGCGGGTTTAGACCCGGGGAGATGGAGGACATGATTCAGGGGCTTAGAATGCCTCTTGTGTGTCTTGGATTCATAATGCTCCTTGTCCTTCCAACGGTTTCCGGACTCATATCATGGACCTCTGACGTGGCAAACGCAGAGTTGGTTGACGAGTTCATCGATGACACCGACAACCCACTGTTCAACTCATCCATCCCAGATAACATGGTTCGACTTGTTACCGCAGAATTCGCGGAGTTTGAAGCAAGGAAGCGGCTTGCTGCAATCGGGTCGAACTTGGATATCGCAGCGGCCCACATAACTACGAGAGGCGGGCGATTAGTGTGGGTGTGTACGGTGGTCTCTACGAATGTTCTCGCGGAGAACTTCATCAAAGCGTTTATCGTCGTTGATGCTAACGACCCTGGCCAGGTTGAGGTAATCGAAGGTGTGAGCATTCCTGTTGGAGAAGGACTGTTCTGGGACAAGAATATACAGTTTGGTAACTACATTGAAGACATGACTAATGCCTACGAATACGCATACCCGACGTGGGACCCAGTGGGGAATATAGTCTATGTACAGACAAGGACTCAGCTAGGATGGGATTTCGTCGAGCGTCCATTAGGTCCCAAAGTATACTGTGAGAATGGGACAATAGTGACCTACAACACACTCGATGATACCCCTGACTGGATTACTCAGGCGTACAGCGAGGAATGGCTGGAACGACAGATATCAAGGTGGGGAGGATATCGCAGAGGCCTGGGTTTTGACCTCTTTGCGGGAGGATTACTCTGGTTCATTCCGCCCTCCAATGATAGGCTTGAGATGACTGAAGATACGAGGTACATTCTCAATCCAGATACAAATCGTGTTGAGGCGTTCATCGCAGTGAATCCACCAGCCGCATCTCCGCTCTCGTTGAGTGGGATGATCAGGGCCACAACCGACGGAATCTACTACCATGATCTAAGTGCTGATGGATTGTCCAGCGGCTCTGCGGCAATAAACGAGGTGATCAAAGACTTCCCCGACCCTGTCTCGGGGTCTTATGTAGGAGCAATGCCTCTGATCTACCCAGTACAGATCAACTCTACCTATTCAAGACTAGCATGGTACTGTCCAATCTACTGGTGGGATTCAGAGTACGATGAAGATATGGAAGAGTGGTACGTTTCAGACATCAAGTTGCATGCTCTTGGAATGGCCGATGCCGAGGATGTCACTATTTCGTTCACGGAGTCCGGCGACCTGAGTGGAGCAAGCCTTGTGCAATTCGTACGTGAAGGCTATGTTCAAGCAGTGAGAAACGCGCTTGACATCGGACAAGAAACGGGTGACTATGTCGAGATTAGTGCAACGGTTCTCAACACTACATCCTTCGTCGAGGATGGAAATACACACATCGTGCTTAGAACCAGCAACGCCACCTATGAGTGGATTGAGGGTGCGGCAGCCTGGATGAATATGACTGATTGGTACACACTACTGACTATTGGAGTAGGTGACAGTTTCACTGCATCAATTCAGAGTGTTGATGATGTATACCGAATCCTAACGTTTGTGAAGAACTAGTGAGGAAGGGGTTAACCCCCTTCCATTCTTTTTATTTTCTAGGGAAGAATTCCTTGTAGATCTCTCGTTGAATAATGAATCTCATGATCTCAGCAGTTCCACCGCCAATAGTCATCAGACGGGCATCACGCATGAACCTCTCAACAGGATAGTCCGTTGTGTAACCCACTCCTCCCAGAATCTGTATCGCATCATTCGTTATTTGAACTGCAGCGTCTGTCGCATACAGCTTGGCGATCGATGCCTGTTTTGTTGCCTTCATGCCCCTGTCAAGCATTCGAGCTGCTGTGAGTGTGAGTGCCCTTGCAGCCTCCAGTTTCATGGCCATGTCGGCAACCTTAAAGCTTATGCCTTCAAATGCCCTGATGGGACGACCGAACTGCTCTCTTTCGTTGGCATACCTTACGGAGACCTCGAATGCAGTACGTCCATAGCCAATTGCCTCAGCAGCAATGGCTGTTCTTTCGCTGTCAAGCTCATCCATCAAAATCGTGAAGCCTTGACCCAACTCTCCAAGAAGCATTCCCGAAGGTACACGCACATCTTCCATCTTCAGCCACGAAACACGAGCGGATTTCATACCAAGAAGGTCGTGGTCCTGAACAACACTGAAGCCCTCGCTCTTTGTGTCAACAATGAAAGCAGACATCCCCTTCTTAGAACTGACACTTGGGTCTGTGATTGCGAAGCAGCACATGTAGTCGGCCTGGCTCCCATTGGTTATGAACCGCTTTTCACCATTGATGACCCACTCATCGCCATCTTTCTCAGCACGGGTTTTCATCGCAGCTGTATCCGAACCAACGTCAGGTTCAGTGATACCAATACACCCAATCTTCTCACCGTTGACTATCGGTAGTAGATACTTCTTCTTCTGTTCCTCCGTTCCGAATTTGCTTACGGGCATTCCGTATAGTGTTGTAGAGGACATTCGTCCCATATCAAGACCGCCGTTTACGGCCGATATCTCTTCCGCGATGATTATCTCGTACGAGACTCCTTTCTCGGACCCACCCGCAGACGCGTCATGCAGGACTCCCATGTATCCGGCCTTGCCAATTTTCCTTAGCAGCTCTCTTGGATACGGCCCCTTGTCAATCTCATCAGCTATTGGGGCGATTTCCTTTTCACAGAATGCACGCACTTCTTTGCGGAATGCAATCTCATCTTCAGTCCACATCACTTCTGATAGATAATCCATAGGACAGACACCTTGTGGTGTTTCGAAAACCCGTGCCTTAAATCGTTAGCTAAAAGTAGTCATTATTTATTCATCTGAACCGGCCAAGTCTTTGAGTGCTTGATAGGCCAGATGGGTTGCCGCATCTCTCTTTTTTCGGATGTCGTGGGCTTGTTTCGTGATCTCTTCGAAGAGCTGTGCACGTCCCCTGATTACCTTCTCAACAAAGGCCGCAACCACTTCGGAGCGACTCCGGAATATCTTAAGTTCTACGAGTGCGTCTAAAATCTCCACTATGTCTGAACTCATTCTGGTCATAACAGAGACCTCCCGTTTCTCGCTCTTCTGAAGGCCGAAACCCTCGCGTTCGAATCGTCCTGTTAATTCATCCCTAATCATTGCTTGGACTTCTCTTGAACCGTCTGGAGCCTTTTCCTTTGTCATTTCGACCGTCCCCGATTTTCTATTTGGCAGTTGCCGATGTTTAGATATACTCGTAACCCTTAAAGGGTTTCCGTGTAATACTATTACAAGAATCGTCTTAATCAGTATTCGGTTCCTAAAACCTTGCGAAATGGGGGTGTCCCGTCATGGGCCCCCCGACTTTTTGTATGATATTGTTCAATTGACAAGACTGTAGTGTAGACGCCCATCATTCGCTTCGGTCACAGCAACAGAGTCACCGATGGTAACTTCCAGCTCTTTCTCAGTCTTTGCAAGACAAAGCACAACCGCATTGCGTTCCAGTTGAACAAGGGCCATGGCAAGGGGGGCTTCAAAGCCCTCAGGCGGCTTGTGAAGTACAGAATGAGTGAGAACCGAACCACGATTGTCTAGTGTGACTGTCTTCATCGACCCGGCACGAGGGCCACAGTAAGGACAAATCTCTCTTGGTGGGATGACTGCCTTTGAACAGGCAGAACACTCCGATGCACTGATTCTCACTTCATTCATCCATCAGTTCAGCGAGCATGGCTGTAGAAAAGTCTCACTACATAACCTGTTTCTACTGAGGCTTCCGCATCTTCAATGTTCTAACAACCGACTTGAGGTTCTTCTTGATGAAAGCACGGAACTTAGGGTCTTCAGTCAAGTAAATCATGGTGGTGTCATCAAGAGTATCCAACTCACCCTCAACATGCACAGCCTCACCAAGTGCAATCAGGTCGCCTCTGAAAACATCGTGGATTGCGTGTGGAGAAAAGCCCTCTTTCTGGTAAACCGGAAAGATTTGCTTCTTTGTGGCACTCCCTCCAAGCTTGAGTAGTGCAAGGATCATGAGCCAGTGATGCCAAGCAAGTGTGTGATTCTCTAGGAATCTCTGTACTTCTTTGAGTGTCTTTGTCATCTGTTTCACTGTCCAGTCTATCTAGGATTAATCATTGGAGTCAGTTGCTTCTACTCTTCATCATTGTCTTCGGATTCTTCCGAGTGATCGAGGTCAGTCTTTGCATCTTCGATAAGCTTCTCCTCAAAGCCAGAAACCTCTCTAGCAACTGCTGAGAGTTTCTTGGCTCGAACTTTGTCGCCGTCGATTTCCAAGAGGCCAACGTCTATGAATTTCTCTAGTTGCTTCGTCAGGCGCATGGTGGGTATTCCTAGGGCGGACGATAGATGAGAGAGCTGGAACCAATGCTCCTTGTCTGCAACAACAAAGTATGCTCTGAAGGAGGGCTCATCTTCTGCCACTTGGTACAGTGTTTCCCAACGAGCCCGCAGTTCCGCTAC
>JAUVHR010000144.1 GCA_030593165.1 Candidatus Thorarchaeota archaeon | reverse complement strand
CCAAGAAATAGCATCTCCCAAGAAGTGGCCTCTCTTGGAACAGCGCTTCCATCAGGGAGGGTAGCGATTGGTGAGTCGTAAACGAGCAAGTACGGGTTAAACTGGTCCTTGAAGACCCAGTCAAGGTCGATTGTGCTATTCGCCTTGAATGGGTTCAGTGAAGTGAAGAAGTTCTCGAAATACTCTGGTAGCACTGCTACAACTAGCTCGTTGTCAGCTCCAGTTCTTGCTTCAACAGTGATGGTGTTCCATGCGCTGTAGGCGCCAGCATTGGTTTCATCAAGCCAGCCATCGAAGTTTGCGTCATTGTACACCGAAAGCCATCTGTATCCAAAAAGAGGGATAACCGGACATATGTCTCGCACTGCCCTTAGCGCATTCCGTCCAATGTCAAAGCTTCCATCAAGACTGCTCGTTTCAGAGTATTGAATGGCAAGTGTGTCGAGGGTTTCATCATCAATGTTGGCAATGTTCTCTCCCTCAATGAACCTGTTAGAGTGATGGAAAGTTTGAGCTGCCCATTCTACTCCGAATCTATCAAGGTCAACCTCGTAAAGTGCAATGTCGTAAGCCAGACTATGATTATTCACTTCGAGTTGAACCTGCGTGTAGTTCATGGGAACAAGCGTATTGTTCAGTCCAATGCTGAAGAGATCAGCAGACAGTAATGCAGCGGTTTCATTCAACCCTTGGATATCTGTTGGATACCAAACAGTGAGGACGACCTCACTTCCATCAGGTCCCTCAACAACACCATCCTCGTCTACATCGAGCATTCCCGCAAGAGCTAGTTCATTCACAGCATTGGTGACTTCTGCGTCGTAGAAGAGACCACCCTCTTCGTCCTCGATGGTCAGCTCGTTGTTCAGGGAGATTGCGAAGTCGAGCACATCAACGTTGCCACCCATCGCGTTCTGTGCAATGTCCGTCTTGTCCACACCATATGCAATGGCTTTTCTTAGGTGAACATTCTCCAATGGATAAGCTCTGGTGTTGATAGATATCATATACACCCGTGTGTCGAAAGCCCACTGCTTCTCCAGATTCGTGTAACTGTCTACATCCGAATAATTCTGCGGGTCAATAGGAAGTCCGAAGATATCTGCATCACCACTGTCAACAGCAGCAAGAGCCGCACCAAGGGTGCTATACTCGATCACTCGAATTGTGTCGACTGTGCCACCGTGAAAGATCTCTGTCAATGTAGTCTGAGATGGAATGAAACTCGCTACCAAACCTGAGGTACTCCCAGGCAGGACTCCAGGCAAAAATGATGTTGACATCAGTCCGATTGTCAAGAGAGCAAAAAGGGTCATTCTGAGTCTGCTGTTAATCATGAGAACTACTCCGGAAAGTCGAATTGCGGGGCATCCTGCGCCTGCCCGAAGGCTCAAGACGACAAAATAAGCATAGCGGAATACGCCAAACCCATCGACTTACTTCAGTCCAACAGATGCGCCCACGAATTATGCCGCTAGTAGAACAGCCACCAGTTGAGCGCCTTCGGCTCCACGCGGACTGGTATGCCTTGGCGCCCGTCTGGCTTATATGGTCAGTCTTCCAGTGAGCAATCATGTCACCGTCACCGGAAGAGCTGTTGCAGGAGGCTGTTCAGCTCCATCAGAAATCACAATTCAAGAAATGCGTTAAAGCCGCCGAGAACGCCAGGAAGAAGTTCCTGAAAGCCGGCGAAGTTGCGAGAGCTATCGAGGCTCTAAGAGTGATGGCAGACTGTGCACTCAATAAGCGCGATTACATGAAAGCACGCAAGCTCTACGAACAATTGCTCAAAGAGGGATCGCAAAGGGGAGACCGCCGCTTTCAAGCAGCTGCTCACTGGGGTCTTGGGCAGATTGCTCTCCATAAAATGGACTACGTATCTGCAGTTGACGCTTTCAAGGTGGGCCTTGAACTTGCTAGCAGCGTCGCTGACAACTGGTACATGGGTTGGAATGCTCTAAGTCTTGGCAATGCCCAACGTGGAGTGGGCCAGCTAGGAGAGGCCAGAACAAGTCTGGAGCAGGCAGTCAAATCCTTTTCCGCTATGAGCCAACCTACTCTTGCAGCGTGGGCTGAGCGAGTTCTGTCTGAGATTGGGGATGAACCATCGACGGGAGCACCTCAAGATGCCAAAGTCTGGCTCTGTCCTTTGTGTGGTTCCAAATTTTCCTCCAATCAGGCCTCAACCCTAAAACGGGGCAAGATGGTCACCTGTGAGTATTGCGGAACATCAGTTGGCTGATTGTCAATTTAGGTTGTCGGCGTTCTACTCAGGTTCTTCATCAGGTTAACGAGAAATCCACCAAAAGCATCTGGAAACTCGTCAATTGATGAAATCGTCGTGAATAGGTCGAAATGCTGAGTCAAGTCTGCCTCGGGGTCCTTCACAGTGGAGAAGCAAGTTAGTAGAAGCGGAGACAGCATTTCTCTAACTTCTGATGAAACAGCTCCACCACTGATGTTGTCGCTGTTGTAGCTGTCCGTGAAGACTGAGATAATCTTCTTGGCTCTGGGGTTAAGACCTGGCTGGATCTCGTCAGCGACTCTGCGAAGTGATTCGAAAACTGAGGTTCCGCCACCAGGCCTTGGATAGAATCTGCCTTGTGTGATGGACTCGGTGGGGCTTTTCACTGTTCGAATCGTATCACCGAAAGTGTAGACTGAGAGTGTTATGCCTTCATCTAGGATTGGAGCAATGGTTTCAGCCACAATGACCGCACACCGCATTGCTAAGACTCCGGGGTCTCCTTCCATACTCCCACTTTGATCAATCAGGAGAACAATGTTCACTGCCGGCTTCTTCATCCTGTAACCTTCAAATGCCCGCGGCGCAGGAACATCCTTGGTCAGACTCCATATGTATGCTTGTGGCAGCTCATCTTCTATGGGACTGCCCCATCTCTTGAGGTCTTGTTCCCAGTCCCTTGCGAGCATCTCAAAGCTCTTTCTGAGCTGCATGATTTCATTGCGGTACATCGCAATAGTGTCTCTATAGAAGACATAATCCTCGACTTCGACAATGACCTCCATACCTCCTTTACCAGCACCCTTTGATCCCCCCTTCTCCTTGAAAGAAAGGAGACCCGTTTCTCCAAGCATTTCTTCAACCATGTTCAGAAGGTCCTCGAAGGCGTCCGGAGAGAGCATTTTTGACAACTCGGCCAGAACATCACTGTCAATCAACAGTACAACAGGAAGTTCCCACTTCTCGAGTGTTCTTTGGATTGTGTCTCTTCCGTAGTGTTTGGCTGCAATAGATAATATTCTCTCAAAGAGAACAAGTGCCCCAAATAATGCGGAACGCGACGAGGGTCCTCTTACAGATTCTGTGAGCATGATTATGCATTCCATGTCGAAAACCTCGCTTATGAATTCTCGATGGTCTATGGCAAGGTCTTGAGCTGCGGCTCTGAAGTCGCCATCATACAGGCCGTATCTGAGCGTCATGAAAAGCACACGCACTAAGGCTGAGAGGAAATCCTCCTCCTCCTTCTTCTGTGGAAGTCCAGCTAATAGTCTGGTTGCATTTCTGAACGTTGGGGCAAGCCGTGGATACTCAACCCCCATGTGGAATTCAATTCGGATGTCTTCCAGAATATTAGCGATGTCTCTGACTGCCATCCATCCGGCAGGAAATTCTGTCTTGAACATGGTGATGAACAGTTCCCATAGCTGGAAATCTGTAAGGAGAACATGCCCTGATTCATGGTATACAATGGAATTGATGATTATGCTCATTGAAGCCGTGGATAGTTTGGTTTTTTGCTGGAGTCTTTCCAATGTCTTGATAGGCAAGTAGATGAGCGAGCCATCGGTCCATCCAAGTGCCCCCGCCTGCTCTTCTTGCGTAATTAGAACTGGTAAACCTAGAACGTTGACTTGCGGGTCTATGAGGATATGAGCGCCATGACTCATCTTTCCCACATCTCCTCGATTTCATGGCATGCGATCCGGAAAAAGGCAAGTGCTGGGAACATGTTCCGAACGAACCACGCAATCCATCTGGCGATTCGCAAGTTCTCAAGGCTCAACAGATCCGTGGAGAATCCAGTTCCTTCCTCGACTCTCCTTGCCATTGCGATTCCTATGATGCCGATGAAAGATATCTTGTCATCCAAGAGGTTCGGTGATGCCAAGCAAAGAAGCCTTCTCAGCGCTGCTGCTAGAACATTAGGATCCTTCGACTTCTCAAGTAACATCGTGATCTGCTTCTTCTCTAGTACTCTACATGCTTCATCTAAGAGAGATGTGAGCGTGCTGTTGGATTCTATGGCGCTGTGTATATGCTGTTCTTCGTCCAAGTCTCCTAACTGGACTGCGCTTCGTAGATTTGCAAGGTATTGGGGGATTCTACTCTCTTGAGTCTGCAGGTCCACTATCTGCCTGCGGGTTTGCAGGAGCAGCTTGAGTTCTCCCATGAGACCACGACTGGTGCCACTGGCACCATGACCTTTCAAATGAGTGCGACTTGCCTTCCGTTTTCCTTCTGTGCTGATCTCCCAATAGGTAAGCAGATACTCGGCCATTTCGTGAGACATGTGAACAAGTGATTCCGCGTCGGGGTCTGGAAGAATGATGTCGGGATTTTCTTTCAAGAACCGGATAGCCACAACAATGACCAGTTTCCTGATGACTTCCTCCATGAGCCGTTTCAAGTCCGTGCCAACTTCTTCGTAATTCACGTCCAACCCTGTGGCAATGACAGCTCCAATTAAGACAAGTGCCCATTTCTTCTCCAACATCGCCAAATTCATGTTATCCTTGAACGACTCTATCCATTGGTCTGCAAGACTAACCACGGCCTCCCGACTGATGTCCGCCTTTGCCATCTCCATAAGAGTTGCTCTCTCAAGGACGGTGGTCAAGCCGCCCGTCGAATGCGGAAGTCGGTCCAGTTCTTCACAATGAGAGCCATCGTCTCGATGTGTCCAGATCAAGTCAGAGTGGCTATACACCACATCTTTTCCATGCATCTGGCAGAGGACTCTTGGTCCCCATCTTGAACCTGATGTACTTTCACCTTCCCCTTCAATTCCGGTGTCGAATGATGTACTATCCTCTCTCTCCTCTCGAAGTCTCTCACGAGCGGAGTCCAGTGCTTCTCTTGGTTCAACAACAGTGACTGGTTCAACCAAAATTCCAGGAGACCGTCCTGATCCAAATGTAGTTGGGGGACGCAGAGATGCTCTGGCCTTGCGAATGGCGAGCTCAAATTCGGAGGGCATTCGATCTGCCGATCTTGAATCATCACGTGAACCGATTGGGATTTGAGTAATCTGTTCGTCCTCACCGGCAGCAGTCTGTGTTTCAGCTTCTTCTGCTGTTTCAGCTTTCTCTGTATTTTCGTCGAGCACCTCTGTCAACGAAATCTGTCTTCTCTCTTCTGATTGTGATTCGACTTCCTCCTCTTCATCCTCCTTCTCCCTTGCCCCTTTTTCCTCTGATTGTTTTGCCTTTCTCTTTCGTCGCTCCATAACTGAACTGAGTTCATCCATCAGACTCTTTGAGGAGGGATCTAGTCTAGGAGGCTTGCCCGGTTTTGATTTGCTAGTTTCCTCACCAGAGGTATCATCTTCCATTAGCTTCTTTGCCCATTTCCGTTTTACGTCGTCCTCATCCAATTCAATCATCGGCCCCTATGTTGGTACAACAGACATGAATGCCTCATGAACGCTGGAACCTCTTGTGCGTTGAATTGAACCCAACGAGTCAATGGCCTTTCTTATCGTGCTCCAACTAATTCCGTGAACTTGCATGTAATGAGTAAGCGTGTCGACACTGTCTGAGGCTACCCCCTCTGACATTGTTTCAGGGAGTTTATCGGCAATCTTCTTGTGGATTCCAATTCTCTCTGAGCTTCCCAATGTGTCGTCGGAGCTGGCAGATGGAGAGATTGAGGCGAGTGCAAGTGTTGTCGCCGCCAGCATGAAGATACTCCGAACGCTTAATGGGACTTCCTGTTCAGAGGAAACAGTTCGTCGCATCTTCCTTACTAACCCCGTACAGAATCGTATGAAAGCATTGAAACCCTCTATAGGATTGAAAACCTCTGAGGCTAATGACATTGAATTGCGAAGCATCTGTTTGACAATCTCTACTTCATCTTCGAAGGGATAGTAGTCGAACCAGAGAGTGATTAGCCGTTCTGCGGTGGAATCCGGTATCTCATTGGCGCCAAGATATGTGCCCGGATTTCCTGCGAAGAACATGTAGAAGTTCTCATGGGCATCACGATTGATGATGCGGTCGATGACCTCGTTTAGAAGGATGCTGAACTGAGGAGGTAGACTGGAAAGTTCATCGAGAAAGACGATTCCCCCAGTTTCCTGCATCTTCTGCAAAATGCCGGGTCTTCGCGTGTAGCTTCCTTCATCAAGTGTTCTCCCACCCAGCACATCAAGTCTAGTTACATTCGCCGACCCCGCAATGTATAGCGCCCTGATTTCGCCAGATTGAAGTGCTGCATCATCCAGCTCTCCCAATCTGTATACTTTCGCTCCGTCTAGTTTCTCCAAAGCGTAATCTTGCATGATCATTGTACCAAGATAGCTCTTTCCGCTACCCGCAGGTCCCAATAGGAACAGAGGGGTTCTTGAATCAACGAGCGCCTTGATAATCCGGAACCTTTCTTTTGAACCGTGGTCCTTTAACACACTGTCTTCCATTTCTACCACATTTTCTACAGTTTATGGCTGAATGAACTCATATGAGATTTCTGTGTACTGTCTATTCCATTGTTCGGGGTTTTGCATCCTAATGGTTTGCATCCTCTTTTTGACGTTTCGTCTTGAAGCGTTTCAATAACGGGCATATTGCACCAATACGCAGAGTTCCCACCTCTTGCCAATAATTGAAGATTGGTGTGTCCTACAAGCAAACCAATAGTGATGGAACTTAGTTGACGCCTACCGTCTGCGAATCTCCCGAGATTCTTATCAAAATCGTTCTAATCCAAAGGTTCCGTACGGATTCTGAATTCAAAGGGACCCTCTTCCAGAATCTTCTGATCGCTCCTCCAGCTGAAGAGACCTGCCTCCGTTCCAAAAACAAAGGGATTCAGCTCGACTATCCGGACTTGGTCATCAATCAGAATGAAGTCCATGATACATGATTCTAAGGGTATCTTGTTTCTTACCGATTCGAAGAAGTCGAAGATCTTACGCTGAATCTCATCCTTTCTGGACTGTAACTCGGAGAAATGCACGTAGTGATAGTATTGTGAAAGAGCAGTCAGAGTTCTATTCCGGACAAAACCTCTAAACTCCATATGAATTGGGACATCAACCCATTCTCTAAGAATAACTGCCATGTTGAATTGCTCCGAGAGATCCAGTGCTTCAGTTAGATCAAGGAGAATCCTGTCACTGTGCAGTAGGATGTCTAAAGCGTCTGCACCACTAGCGACCTTCAGAGAATGAATACCAGCACGAATTCTTGCTATGACTTGTGAGTTCTTGCTCTCATCGCACTCATTGAGAAACCGTTGGTACGCTTCCTCACTTCTCTCGCTTAGAACATCAGAGTCCTTTGGGCTCCTTGTGGAGAGTCTTACAAATACATACTTGTCCTTCTCACGAAACTTCTGAATCTCACCCTCCAGTTGCATCTCGAAGGATGATAGAGCGCTTTGCTCATGCTCAGTGAGTTGTTTCTTTCCTTTC
>JAUVHR010000169.1 GCA_030593165.1 Candidatus Thorarchaeota archaeon | reverse complement strand
ATAGCTACTTTCGCCTTCAGTCTCGTATTCAACACCTTGTACCTTGTTATCTTCGATAATGATTCTCTTGACATCACAATTTACTCTTGGCTCCACAGCAAAATTGCGAGCTTGAAGCATTAGAGTATATGGAACACTTCCAAGTCCGCCTTTTTCAGGATACATAGCTTGGAATCCGTCCTCTGATTCAAATCGCAATTTTTCCGAGTACAGATATTGACCGGCAGACACCTCGTCTGGATTCATAAACGTCACAGTACGAATCAGTGGTTCGTAGAAATCTGTCACGATATCTTCTGATATCCCCTTCTCTTCAGCGTATTGAGTGAAGGTCATTTTATCCAATTCAAGGAAGTCCTCAGTTGATCTTCCAATATTATCCAACACGTATTTTCCGAGTCTTCCTCTGTCTAGCAAGGAAAAAAGTCCAAATTTCGCTACATCTACAGCAGATTTGCGGATCATGTAACGTTCGCCACCTTTCATCCAAACAGCACCTTCGCCAATTACCGTCATTCGAACTCCGCTTCTTTCTAAGATTGGGATCAATGACTTGAAACCACCGACAAAGAAGTGAAGTCCTTGATCAAAGACATAGCCTTTCTCAGTGTAAGATCTAGTTCGTCCGCCAACAGTGCTCTCTTTTTCTAAGATAATGCATCGGGCTTTCAAACCTTTAAGCTCTAGAGCACAGCTGAATCCAGCAATTCCTGCCCCAACAATTACTACTTTCTTACCGGTTCGTGATTTGCTCATTTTTACACATCCTTTACTCCTTTGTTGATGACATCACATTGTCGAGTATTAACTCATCAAGCTGGATGACCTCTAAGTTAGTATCTTTGCCAGCGTATCCAAGATTCCTATAGCAAGATATACAGGTGGTAATGATACCATCTACACCAATTTCAGTCGCTTCCATGATTCTCTTTATGCCAATAGATTCGGATAAATCAGGATCCTTTACAGAAACAAATCCTCCACAACACGCGGAATCCTCACGGGTACTAGCCATCTCTACTAGTTCCAATCCCGGAACCGCGCTAATTATTTCCCGAGGTGCATCATAGATACCTAACGCACGACCAAGATGGCAACTGTCATGGAAAGTGTATCGGCCTTTCTTTTCTTTGAATGTCAATACTCCATTTCTAACCATATCCGCCATTACTTCGACTGTGTGGTGAATTTCAATATCAAACTCAGGTATGATGTGGGGATAATGCTCTTTCAATGTACCATAACATCCTCCACATCCGGTCACGATATGGTCGACACCAGCTTTCTTGAACATTTCATAATTCTTTCTTGCGACTTCTTCAAAGCTCTTGTCATCTCCGGCCCAATAGTTGAAGAGTCCACAGCAGACCTCACTTGGTACATATCCAGCACTAACTTTCAGTTTCTTTAGCATATCTACCATGATCTCTGGTTGATCAGGATACCAATATGATCCCATGCATCCAGAGAAGATGGCTGTATTCGCTTCAGGCGGGAGTTCCATATCTTCTGCCCATTCAGTCCTATCCTCACCTTCAAAGCCCATCAGTGCCGTTCCTTCTTCTTTAATCCAAGCTAACACTTTTTGAAGAGCCTCAGACATTTGCCCGCCAGTCCGAAGAAGCTCAGCTTTAGCATCATGCCAAATGTCCGTTACAGGAACACCGGCAGGACAAATTGCTTCGCAACGTCTACAGTCTGCACAATATAGGCGGTCAAGAAGCTCCTGAGGAGGCTTTCTCATTTTTTGAGCATACACTCTTAGCGCTCTGAGCTTTCCTCCAGGTGAATCAAGCTCTGAGCCCAGTTCGATAAACATTGGACACGAATCGCGACAATAATTGCACGATCCGCATTTTTTCAACGTTGCAAGTAGAACATCGATATTCATTTCTAATTCACTTCTTCTTTGGATACAGCTCTGAACGATCTAGGAATTTAGACAGTCTTCGAATTGAAGCGGCCATGACAAAGAGGATATTGATTCTCCTATACGAAGTCAAACAGCTTACAACTCGATCTGGATTCATTAAGTTGTTCGGATCCCACTCAGCTTTCAATTTCTTCATGGATGCCAATTTTTTCGGATACGCTTTCTTCATGTAAATCGAGTTCTGAAGACCAATTGTATATGGTCCTCCACCCAACTTGATTGCCATTTTCATCATTTTGTGAAGAACCCCTTTACTCGAAATGAACTTCAGGTATTGTTCCGCACTAAGCATAGCCATTAATTCCAAACGAATCCATGCTTGATCTCCCAACATCCCATACCACAAAGCTGGCACTTTGTGCGTCTTTTTGTAGTTCTCATATTTCTTTAGAATCTCATAGGCCGCATCAACTGGGATCCAGAGTTCCTGAAGCATTAGAGTATCTGTGTGCTCCTTCGGATTGAACTCGCAATCAAGACGACTTTCCCACTCCTTTGATGAGTATTCTTCATCAAATCTTACTCCCCCATTTTCAGCCATAATTGATCTGATTTCCTCTTCAGGATAAGTTTCAGATTTGTCGGGATAAGTTATGGTTAGGACATAGTTGCCCTTGGGCAATGGGTTGCTGTATTCTTGAAGTTCCTTCTCAGCCATTTTCAAAAATAGAGGCTGTTTCTCAAGTTTGGAAATTTGTGCCATTGCATTACAGATATGCTCAAGGCGAACAAATGAATAGCTATAGGTTTTCAGACTATCCTCAATCTTTCTGATCTTAAGTTTCATTTCTGTTATTATTCCAAGAATGCCAAATGATCCAAAGAATATACTTATTCTATCATCATCGACCGTCATTGTCTTTCCTTCTGCGGTCACCACAATGATTTCGAGAGTATTCTCTCTTAGTGCACCATATAGAGGTGTTCCGACACCAGCTCTTCCTCCACAAGATAACCATCCTCCCAGAACAGCTGATTTGGCACTTGAAGGGTATATTCCAAGTGTGTATCCAAATTTGACTAGTTCGCGGTCCAGTCTATCAAATGTGATTCCCGCTTCTACGCGAACGTACATCTCGTCTTCGTTAATCTCTAGAACCCTATTCATCGGTTTGATGTCAATACTAATTCCGCCTCTTGTCGGGCTTGAAGAGCACATGCAACTAGATGCACCACCTCTAGGAGTAATTGTGAGTCCATTCTCTTTAGCTACTCTGAGAACAGCTTCGATTTCATCTGAGGTCTTTACACGAACAATGTAATCGCACAGATACTTGCCTTTCCACCTATAGTGGAACTGCGGCAACGAGGATGGGTCACCACTATATACTACACGTTCAAGTTCTGAATTAGATGCCCGTGCTTCTCCAACTATCATGACTAATTTTGCCATGATTGGGTCGTCAATGGTCTTGGCGGGAACCTCAGTCGTTTCTGCTTCTGTCACTTAGATCACATCCTAAAGGCCACGTTCAAGTAGACTCCCATGAACGCGAGAATTGTCCATAGGACTACGGCAGGTAGTCCCAAGTTACATGTCTTCCAACCAGCGAGATGTGTGATGAAAGCCAGTGTTCCAAAGACCATACTAATTATTCCAAGCCAAATGTGCCAGGAATGAACGAATAGAAGCATGTTAGATGTATCAATGAGGTATGCAGGATTCAACGCTGTCCAAGCTGATGCGTCCACTTGGAACAATAATAGCACGTTGATAGATGTTAGAATATAGGCTAAACTAAGCATTACTCCGTGTATCCTAGTGAATCGCTCTTCATCGTAGTACTCGAGAGCAGTGCCCAAGTATGCTAAGAAAATCGCAGGTATACCAAGCAAGTATCCATAGTGGATTATGGGGGGTGGTGGAGGTGGAAAGTTTCCGACGATGTAGGAGTACGGACCATATACTCTCTCAATGCCAAGAGTATCCAGAGCCACAATTCTGTAAGTGACATTCGTAGCATCAGGGAGCTCAGGAATTGTCCCCCCATAGAGGTCTCCTGAAATAACTTCCATTGTTACATTATTCCAATCAGAATCATCAGGAGTTATGTATTGGAGAATTACAGATGTTATTCCAACGGTGGAAGTCACATTAGCTGTAACGTTAACAGACTCGGTAGCTGTTGGAATGCTTGGTGTTCGGTTCACGTTCATTACAGCTGGACCCGGTCCAGTAGCTTGGACAGTTACTGCAATATCAATGTAAGCTCCATTTGGTATGTGCTGCACCGCATAAAGACGTAGAGTATATAACCCAGGTGTGGAAGGTGCAGTGATATTGTAGTCTATTGTTGCGCTGTCATCAGTAGTACTGAATGTACCCTCTGAATCAAGGTCCTCGTACGTGAATAGAGAGTTATCTGCAATATCACTTGGGAATTTCACAGTCAGTGAGCTCTGACCACTCACCCCTGTAACTTGTACGTTGAGTGCAAACGAACTATCCATGTCAACGCTTGCTGTTGAATCAGTATCAATCGTGATTCCTGACCCGTCACTATGACATCCTGATGTTGCACAGTCGTCATGTCTGCCAGGGCTTCCTATAACCTGTGTTGCTCCAAGTAGAAAAAGGACTGCCACGGCCGCCATTACAATCGCCAACCGGATTCTCTTATTCACAGCTGTCACCTATACAAGACAGTGGTAAGTACCGTCTTCGCAGTACTGCGGTGTGTAACTAGCCTGATTTAAAGTCTTACCGATTGTGCGCTACCCGCTCTTGCGAGCAGCCCTGCTGGTTACGAATTAAGCAACATTTCGGATGAATAAGTTCCAAATGTTGTCCAATGATTGTTGAGTTAACATAACTCGCTTGACAGGGAGTTATTCCCAGCATCATTATCACTGAACATACTTCTGGATCCATATTCTATTTGCGATTGCCAACCTGGGAGAGTGGAACTTGAATCAACATACTCGTTATTCATGATACTTGCTCAGCAAAGCAATTCCAATGATACCTAAACCAAGACCAATAGCATAGAATGGAATGCTAGTTAATGTCTGTCCAAAAATAACGAGTCCACCTAGAATCACTGCGAACATGCTGACCGTTCCTGTTATCGAGTTAAACCTAGCTGCTGGGTTTCGCTGTAATCCTATCGAGATTGTGTATACTGCCGCAATGAACGCAAACGCTCCCATCAGGATAAGTGGGATTAAGCTGTTCAAGAATCCCTGAATTATATCTGCCCCCGCAAACAGTGTCAACGTGAACCATTGTGTGAACTGGGCAGCAAGTGCTTGGAGAAGTGAGGTTATTGGTGCCCATAAAATGGGAAGTCGTCGAGATGCTGGCAACATTGCTCCAATGCCAACCAACATCAAAATTGAGTAGATCAGTATTGCATCAATCGTAGAAAACATCACTGGCTCAGTGACACCTCCAAACGCAATAAAGACTGGAGTTAAGATGAGAAGAATAATTCCGGCTATTGCTTGTGTATCAATCGATTCGCCAAGTCGTTTTGAAGAAAGAATTACTAATGCTACCAAACCTACGTTCATGAGTGGTTGGACCACAACTATCCCAGCCATTTGAGTAGCGACAATGTATGTTAATCCGCCAACAAGAGCGATGCAGAACCCAAGCACCCACTTCTTACTACTGAAGAGCTTTCTTGTCTGTCCTACAGCCTTGCTCACTTCAATCTCCTCCATCTTTTCTAGCGCCTCTTTTTGAAGGATAGGTGCGATATTCCAAAAGAGGGATGTGATGACCGCTAGGAGAATACCAAGTGTGACTATTGAGAGGACAATCTGCATCATTCCGATTCAGAAAAGCGCAGAATGATGTCCAGATAAGGCGTGCTATAGGTCATAACCTGTCTATTGCATCTTGAGAGTGAACCTCAACTCTGAGAAACCTCTGTGTTCCACCCCTCCCCTGCCCGGTGTCACCACCATCCAGACTCCAGTGGAGTCCGAACTCAGCAGGGGCTGAGTTCAAATTTCATCCTCGACGCCATTTCATTCTATTCTTGATTCAAAGATCAGGCCTTGTGAACCTCGAAATACATCAGAGAATGTACAGAGTATTTCTCTCTCCACTTCTTCTGTTTATCCTCAGGTTCTGAAACCCAACCTCTTACGTCCACCTCTGAGTCATCAAATTTGGTGAATTTGAGATGCTCTGCAGCATAGACGTGATCGTAATCCCCTTCAACAGACCCATCACAACTCTTGTAGGTGAGCTCATACGATTTCATCAAACGACGCATGTTGAACTTCTTGCATTCCTCATCATCCCACTTTCGGAGTTCGGTAATAGCATCAATGCTCTTATCGAATGGGTGATTCATCCCCATGATATTGAGATCTCCGAGGAAAATGTAATTCACTTTGACGTCCCCCTGTTCCCATGCGAGTTTGTCTAACCGCCCTCTATATTTGAACGCCCGTTGCATCATATCGTAACGTAGACCCATTCCTTGTGTGGTAGAAGAACTATCTATATTCATGAAGAGCATTGGGTACAAGCTGCCATCATGTACGATTGTTGCTAAAAGGCCTGGACTTACATTGGTTGGTCCTGAAGTGAATTCAAGTTTCTGAGTAATGAATGCAGTAAATGAGTTTCTCACACCTAAGAGTATTTCTTGTGCTCGTTGCCCCTCGGTAATATGGAAAGTATAATCGGGAAACTGTTTCAGTAGTTCACTGAAGACTTCCTTTCCATATACCTCATACAATGCAAAGACATCAGGGTCCTGATTTATAAGAAAAGATATGGCTCGATCAACTCTAGCCTGAATGGACTTGAAATGCTTGACGTTCCAAGATGCTACTGAGAATGCTTTTGTCAACCGCTCATTCCTCCTAAGGGGGTGGCTGGTATCTTCCGACGGCGAAAGGTGCGGTAATGTATTGGTTACTCTCTTTAATAATGATTGGTTGGATATTCTGCCCATGAGTGGAGAAATCTAATGATTTGCTATTATCTAGCTATATACTCCCACCCGGGTTGTCATTGTTTCGTGGGTCGCCAATCATCTTAGTTTGATTGTCATTGGTTATCACCTTGACAGGTGTTCTCAACTTCATTCTCCAACTCCAGGAATATCGAGATGAACACAATGAGAGGAATCTCTATCCGAAAGGGACATCCTGAAATAGTATCCATTTGATTGGATGCGCCTG
>JAUVHR010000177.1 GCA_030593165.1 Candidatus Thorarchaeota archaeon | reverse complement strand
GGGCCTGATTGTGCTATTCGTTGCAGCACCGCGTGCTATTATGTGGATGCAGAATCGGGGTGTGGAATATGTAGAATGGGTGAAGTCCGAAGAGAAGTTGCCATTGGATCATTTGTTTGGAACAATGTCTAGTTTGATTGGCATCTTCATTTCATTTGGACTGGTAAGTGCATCTGCTGGTAACCTGTTGTTATCCGTTTCTCTTCTTTTGGTTGGTGTTGCAGCAATAGCGGCCTTTGGAATATTCCTTGCGAAACGTCGCCACATCCTGTCCATTTTCACTGTACTGTCTGTTGCATGGCTGCTCACCGCACTTGTGTCATTCTTCACAGGAAACCTTCTCGTAACCGTGATTGCAGGAGTAATGGCCCTGTTCTCAATCATAGATCTTCTGCTTCTTCGTAGAAGATACCAAGACAGAACCATTGTCAAGGAGGTGGAGAGCTAATGCAAGAGGCTGACATCAGCATCCTTCTAATAGGAATTCTTCTCAAGACAACTCTCCAGATGGCTACTCCACTGGTCCTAACGGCTTTGGGTGGAATGTACTCTGAGAAGTCCGGTGTTGTGAACATTGGCCTCGAGGGGATGATGCTTATGGGCGCATTCGCTGCGGTCTGGGCTACGTTTCTCACCGGCAATCCTTGGATTGGACTAGTTGCAGCTGCGATCGCCGGCGGTTTGTTGGCTTCAATTCACGCCATCGTTTCTGTAAAGTTCAAGGGGAATCAGATTGTTAGCGGAACTGGAATAATCCTCTTTGCATTGGGTTTTACGACGCTCATGCTTGATGCCATTTGGGGTGTTGTTGGTGACACACCCGAAATTACTCCACTCCCCAAGGTTGAGCTGCCGTTTCTGGCTGACATCCCAATCATAGGGACAGTATTCTCCCAACTGTCGCCCATCATTTACCTGATGTTCGTATTATCGATTCTTTCGTGGTTTGTGATGTACAAGACTCCATTTGGCCTTAGACTTCGGGCTGCAGGTGAGGACCCTTCGACTCTTGATACTGCTGGCGTGAACGTTGAATGGGTTCGCTTCATCGGTGTGGTCTTGAGTGGATGTCTTGCAGGGCTCGGAGGAGCCTATCTTTCTATAGGCTTCACTACCAGGTTCAGAAAAGGGATGACCGGCGGAAGGGGCTTTATTTCGCTGGCCGCCCTAATATTCGGTAATTGGGCTCCGCTAGGTATTTTTCTTGCTGGGCTTCTCTTTGGATTCCTAAACGGACTCCCGAACATAATCCAGGTTCTTGCACAGTACAATTCCGATCTTGCATTCCTTATGAATTATATTGACCTAATCGCAATGATCCCATTCGTCCTGGTTGTGATTGCGCTTGCCGGCATCAGGAAGTCGAGACCTCCAAAGGGTATTGGAGTTCCTTATGAAAAGGAGGCCGCAGGATAAAACCATAAGAAAGTCATAACAATGATGTTGATTGGCGCTGCGATATTGTGTATCACACAAATCAGAACATCCGAAAGCCATCGCGGTTCCATATGAGAAGGAGATAAAAGCTTAGCACCTTTAGGAGGTCATTGCGCCTGCACTATGCCTGAATTACGAATCCATCGAGGGTCGATTGCCTTGAAGAAAAACATACACAACAGCAATGCCTTCCTTCTTTGTCTAGTGGGCGGCATTTTGATGATGCTTGCAGGAGTTAGTGGAACCATCCAGCTTATGGGGGAACTCCTTCTGAGCAACGAGGATGTCCTGGACCCAACAGCTATGATGACTGTTGAAATCGTAACAGGCATGTTGGTTCTGCTAACAGTACTTGGCGGATTGGGAATCATTGCTAGCGGGATCATTCTGACAACAAGAAGAGTGTACCTAGGTCGGATACTTGTAGCTCTATTTACGGGAATGGGGGTCCTAGGATTAGTGACTAATCTAGCCCAGCTTGCAATGGTGGGCACTTTGGCAATGGATCTAATGCATCAGGTGGGCCAATCACTTGGTTGGATCGGAGCGATTTTCGCGATTATCGCTCGAACAGTTGCTGTGCAAAGACCCATAGTGGAATAAGCGATATCACTAACAGGGAGCGATTAGCTGAACCCCATTTCCCAGAGGGTTCACTTGGAGTCTTCATTCCTAAACAGTATTCTAGCGAGAACAACACACACTATGGGGAATGGAATTGTAAGACCAATGGCGGACATGGAGATTGATGCATCCTCATCACTGGAATTGTTTCTCAGTTCGTTCATCTCTTTTCTCCTGAGAAGCGAACATCTCACGATTTCCAGCAATAACTGAGGAATGTTCTTGTAATCAAACATTTAGTCATAATGATTAAGAAATTAGCAGGTATGAATCCATTGACTTCTGACCGGGCCATAGAAATTGAATAACATCAGGCCCCAATTCTATGTCAATTGTTCGTTTGATCCGCATCACCACTGCAGGTTCCTTTGCGGTTCATCTACTGATATTGAAATAGCTACGTTGTCTATCCTTGATTGGGGAGTCTACGAAGCTGGGGTTGTGCTTGCCATCGCCTTGACCATTAGCAAAGCACGATGGTGCAGCTCATCATGCCCAATCCATGTAGTAAAGCGTCCATTCTTGGAAGACATGCCGTGTCGCAAAGCGAGGCTATGAAGATTGTTTCCCGTTAAGGGGCAGGATGTAAATCGGTAGACAAACCAGTCTCCGGAGCTTGCTTCTTTGATTCTGCATCGTACGTCAATGTGCTTACCGCTCTCAAGAAAGACTCTGAAGCGTTTGCCGATGTTTTGCTTGATTCTCACATCCTGTCCGAAAAGACCTCGGAGAGCCGCTTCGGTGTAGGACACTGCTGGACTCGGGAAGAATACCCACGACCAGAAACCATATGCAAAGACAATCAATGAGAAAGCTAGGAAAATGCTACCGTGTTGAGGGAAACCACAACATCAAAGATCCCTGTCCAACCTGCTGGGAACCATTCAGGAGGCGTTGCCCCGATGCCATGAATCCCTGGACTATAGAAGCTGTAAAGCACAACTGTGAAGATAATCATAAGCGTGGTTATGATCGCCCTTTGCCTACTGATGTACATGCCTTGTGCATGCTTCAGAAGGCAATCCATTCCTACTCCTCCAATGCTTTTGCATAGATCTTCGACGTGTCTTCGCCGTATTTCCTGCATAACTCGACAAGCACTGACAACAAAGGGTGCTCACTGTTGATTCTGATAGCGTGAAGCCTTGGAGTGAGTTCGTCGATCAAGATCATGTCATCTTCCTTCATGTGCGCCAAAACTCCTCGATAAAGGCTTCTTGACTTCCCACTATAGCCAATGAGGCGGCTTAGTTGAACGCCATTCACACTTCGGGGGTACACGTGGCCCAGCGCAAGGAGAATCGCTCTCCGGGTTTCATTAAGAGAAGACATGAGCTGAACTAGTTCGTACACTGTGCGTAGAGTGTCGTCGTCAGCCATCCTTCTCGCCTATCTATTTAGTTACTTGTGCTTTTTGGAACACAAAGCCTTGTAAATGCTCAGAACGAAGCAATGATTGCTGGGCTTGGGGGATACGAATGTTCGTTCGGAGTCGAATGATTAGTCGGCATTTTCCATCATCCAAGTAGAGAAGCAGCCATTTCTCTACATCGAAACGTTTCGACTTTTCGTTCCTGATATGAGCAGCAAAGTGTTAATAGCATAACTTGGAGGGACATAGTGAAAATTCCACATTTCACTAGTGGAGGCGTTTATCATAAGCACGTTTGGAAGTAAATATTTTGGCTGGCTAGCGAGCTTGGTCATTGTTCTTGCCGCTGGCTGGTTTATGTTACCCACGGGATATATCACATTGGTCCAATGGCTCGCACCTGTCCTGGGTAATTATGTACGGCCGACTTTTGTGATGGTCAACATCTTGGTCGTGAATCCCTTGGGAAATCTCCTCATGGTTGCAATCTGGGTTATCGCAGGTTTGGTGGGAGGAATAATGTCCGGAACCAAGAAAGGAGGAATCCTAATCGCATTCATGACTTGGTTCAGCTGCATTGCCATAGGCGCATTCTGTTTAATTCAATTTCTGATGCCAATCTTGGAAGGAACAATCAGCATATCCATGCCCCCCATACCACCGGGGACATCCCTTGCTGATATTCTATCAATTCCGTTGGTCCAATCATTCGTTAGCGATTTGCCTGGGCTACTCAGCAGTATAGGCGGCGGCAGTGGACCCGATATTGTCGGTCTCGTTATGTCGGTCGCGGTCTACGTCCTTTCACCGCTGATAATCGCCATAATAGGGGGTATAGTTGGCGCGGTCCTCAGACCGAAGGAGGAATTTTAGATGCACGTCGATAAGAAATACGCAATAGCATTCCTGTTGTTTGCATTCCTGATACTGCCCATGGCGGCCTCAGCATATCCGATCATGGCCCAAGATGGTCCGGAGGAAATCATTGAGCTTCTCCTGACCGAAGGCGCAGAGATTCTCGTTGCGAACATAGATGAGAACGGAGCTCCTGCCGTGATCTATGCGCAACTAGGACTTCCATCTGATGACCTTGACTTGGAAGCAGAAATGTTCGATAATTGTCTTGCGCTTGTTGTACTGGCAACTCGCGGTGAACTCCTAGACTACGTTCTTAGCCTGATAGGCGTAGATTTCATGGGTGGTGGAGAGCCAGGCTTTATGCTTTCTCAGTTTGAGGAAGGCTTCACTCCAGAAGCTATCTTGGATCTCCTCGGCACTGATTTCAGTTTGTTGATATCTGCTTACTACAACCTCGATGAAGCTGTGGCTATCGGAAAGATGGGCCAAGTTCTAGCCCATCTTGCGAACCCAGCTGTGTTTGGCTTCAGCTTCGCCGATATCATTCACCTCCGCATTGATGAGGACTTCTTCGGAGAAGGTTTCGAGGTAACACTCCCCTTCGAAGCACTTGATGTCTTCATGTACCAAGTCACAAACCCATTCGCTGATGCGCTCAATGTTGTGCTTGGTGGGCTGGATGATACTGGTCTTCTAGGAAATATCGACCCATCAATATTCCTCGCAGAGCGTGGAGCGGCTGCAGGCCTTCTGGCCATACCTGACATGGGTGACTTGATGGAGCTCATCAACGATACTATGGGTGGAGGTGGCTTTTCATTGGCTGCTGAGTCGTTCTTCCCCTCTCAGTTCGATATGATAGATGGCTCGATCTCTTTAGCTGCTGTGGGATATATCGGTGAGCAAATTGTGTCATATGGCGACACTGACCTGAGCATAGGAAGTCTAGTCGGCGCTACTGGTTCATTCGATCCGATGGATGACGGTATCTCTATTGTTATGGCTATGCTGCCTAGGAGCTCCAACATCACGGGCATCAGTCCTGATGTTGAAGGCTTAACAATGCATGATAACGAATCGAATATGGTCATGTGGAATGCCAGCGGGCTGGGGGCGGTGTCAGACTACATCATTGAGTTTGAATCCGATTCCTTCCCGCCAGATATCGTGATTAAGAGGACCTTTAGTCCTGGAAGCACAGTGTCTGGTGGTTCTGTGGAAGTCACCGTTACTGTGACTAACAACGGCATTGTTCCAATAGAAAACGTCGTAATTGTTGACGACGGTGTTGGAGCGATATACAGCACAGTTGCTGTTGCAGGAAGTACGACCGATACCATAGCTTCTCTTGCCGGAGGAGCTTCTGCGTCAATCACTTACACTGTGACTTTCACGAACGAAGGCAAGTACTCATTCCCCAACGCTGAACTTACCTATGAGTTCAACTCTCAGGAGTACGCCAAGAACACGGTAACTGATGGCTATGACGTCGTTGCAGATCCTGTTCAGCTGTTGTCTCAGATGGTCTTGGATGGGATGCCATATTCAGGCGCGATTCTTGGTATTGTCGCTTTGGGTGCTCTCTTCAACATCAACAAGATGAGGAAGGGTGGCAGCTCAGGTGGGTACCAAGTCTAGAATAGATTAACGACTCTCGACGCAATTTTAGTCGGGGGTCGTTAACAGCTTTCTTTTTTCTCAACAACAAGCTTTGTTTCTTGGAGTTCATTCTTCAGCATCTTTATCTTCAATCAACTGTCACAGACCTAGTGTGATGTCGGATGCCGCTTAAGGATTCACTCAATGGATACCTACGTTTGCCTCGGGATTTCTTTGGAATTCCACAGCCAACAACTGGTGACCCCGATGTTGGTGTGCTTGGAATACCGTATGATTTGACATCAAGCTATATGCCAGGGACTCGCTTTGGTCCCGATGCCATTCGAAAAGCTACAGATAGTGAACGGTCACATAGCTATCCACTAAGTATTGGTCAACCATCTGCCAATAATGACAAAGCACTTTCAGAGCGGATTACTCTAGAGGATATTGGAGACCTCGAGGTTTCGCTTAGACTTCCTGAACAAGCACTGCTCGATATCACTGAAGCTGCAGCTAAGCTAGCTAAGCAAGATAGTCATTTGTTATTCATGGGCGGTGATCACTTCATCACCTACCCCATATTGAGGGGTCTCAATCGCAGCAAGCCTGAAATCTATGGACTAGTCTATCTCGACGCCCACGCTGATTTCTATCCTACTTACTCTGGTCATCCGTACTCACACGCAACCACACTAAGGAGAATCCTCACAGATGGCTTGATTGACAGGGTTAACTTGTTAACCCATGACCTTAGGGCCGCTCTCCCTGAACAGAAGGCAGAACTCGCTAAAAGCGGAGCAGTCATACCTCAATCTCTAAAGTCCTTCTCAAAGGCAATCAACAAAATAGCAATGCAAGTAAACACCATCTATATCTCAGTCGATCTAGATGTTCTGGACCCCAGCATTGCGCCTAGTGTTAGTCATCCGGAATCAGGGGGACTCAACATGGTTGAGCTTGCTGAGCTGTTGAGAGCTTGCTTTGCTACTGGCAAGGTAAAGTACGTAGACATTG
>JAUVHR010000171.1 GCA_030593165.1 Candidatus Thorarchaeota archaeon | reverse complement strand
CAGGTAGGGGCGCTGAGCCCAACCTTGATGGTGAGATTGAGTTAGATGCCATGATCATGGATGGAAACCGCCTTGAGAGTGGCGCTGCAATGTCTGTTCGAAACATTGTTCATCCTATCTCACTGGCAAGGTACGTTCTGGAGAGAACACCGAATTCTCAAATTGCTGGCACGGGAGCCAATAAGCTATATGACAAAATGGTCAAAGAAGGCTACCGAGAGGAAGTCAACCGCGGTGTGACCCAAGGTCCCCGCATCTCTGAAGGTTGCGACACAGTGGGATGCATCGTAGTTGATGAGAATGGTCGAATAGCCGCAACCTCATCAACAAGCGGCTGGGGTGGCATGCTGCCTGGACGAGTTGGCGATTCTCCTATCATTGGGTCAGGTGTATACGCGAACGAGCTTGCTGCAGCCTCTTGTACAGGGCGGGGTGAACAGATACTCCGCATAGTCATGGCACGAATGAGCGTCTACTACGTTGAAGAGGGTGCAACGGTACAGGATGCAGTGGCCAAAATCATGTCCGTACTGCGAGAGAAGACAACAGGCCAGGCGGGACTCATCATGGCCGACAAGAAGGGGAACATTGGTTTTGGATTCGATACTACACATATGCCCGTTGCTGTGGGACGACCTGACGAAGGAGTTGTCTACTCGTCAATGAAACCTGAAGATCTCTGAAGGCGGAATCACGAATCTCTAAGTCACAGCTTTGATCTCGCCTCTTACTCCAATCATGAACGCCCGCAGAGGAATCTGTTTGTTTGCTTTTTCCATGGCTTCTCTAGCCATTCGAACCAAACCACTGCAACATGGGACTTCCATATGAACAATTGAGATGTCCTTGATGTCATTCAATTGAAAGATCTGCATCAGTTTTTCCAGATTCCATGTATAGTCAGTGAATTTCGGACAAAGCTGAATAATCGCTTTCCCTGCCAGGAAATCTTGATGTAATCCAGCGTAGGCCACGGCTGAGCAATCAGCCAACAGAAGTAGGCTTGCTTCCCTTAGCGCAGAATGCTGTGGATTGACTAGCCTCATTTTGATGGGCCACTGCCTGAGTTCAGATTGCCTTGGTGTTTCTGAAACAACTCCATCTGAAAAATGACTAGGAGCTTGATCATGAACCTCCATTATTTCGCCTGGACATCCCGCTGTCTTGGCACTACCTCGCGTGCGAGCTACATGCTCCGTAGCTGCGTCCATGTCGAATTCCACGGTATCGACCTCGAGCAGTGTCAAAGCCCCCTCGGGACAGTGGCCAAGACAGGCGCCAAGGCCATCACAGAATGTTTCAGAAACAACTTTCGCCTTCCCATCGATAATCGCCAATGCACCTTCTGCACAACCCGGGACGCATAATCCGCAGCCGTTGCATTTATCCTCATCAATTTGAATCATCAGTCGTCGAACCATTGCCAATCACAGTCCCCACCGGATAACTTAACTATATAAAAGATTCGATTAGACGATTTGGGATTTCAAGACTCTCATCAGATTGTAAGTTCGGTGCTATTCTGTAGGTCTGACAACCAGTGTACTTATCTGGAATTCCTCATTCTCTGCTCCTTGAAACTGTATTGGAGTCAACAGACCTTGTACGAGTTCTATCGGCCATATGAGCGTGTCTTCGTTGACCGCGAAGAATATCTTGATTGGATGGCTGATGCTCTCAAGCGTTGCAAAGGACAGAGTGTCCTCTTGCATATCAAAGGCATCGGTGGAATTGGAAAGAGCGCTCTCTTCAATCACTGGGACAACTCCATGGAACCCAGCATCCTCATAGACTGCAGCAGATACATCGACTTCTATGAGCGCCTTGATGCGATAGCGAGAGGTGCAGTCCGGCAAGGAGTGAAGCTCCGTCGGTTTGACATGATCTGGCACATCCGACAGCGATTCATCAAGGGTGTGGAGCCAGCAAAAGAGGGTGGCAGAGGCTGGGCCTTCGAAGCATTGGCAACTCTGCCATTCATTGGTACCTTGGGCAATATCGGAAAAGCTATTTCCGAAGCTGGTCATGAATTCATGCCCGTCCTGAAGGGAAGGTTCGGAGATGTAGGACGTTGGTTACGAAGTAGACTTGGAAAACAGTATGGCAAGAGACTTCTTGAGATTCTTTGGAGAGAACCTGCTCATGCTGAGTTCCTTTTCATTGATGCCCTTCTTGAAGACCTGAATCAAAGGGACAAGTCCCTTCATCCCCTCCTAATAATGTTTGATCAGTTTGAGGATGTGGATCACGAGAATCTGCGTTGGACGCACAAGACTCAGAGAATCTGTGAGAAAGAGCTCTGGTGCTTATTTCTCTCGTTATTGCAGGGAGCGGTTGGAGTCATTGGTAGCAGAGAAACCCTGTCGGATCGAACTATCGACGAACTCAAAATTGAAACAAAAGAACTTACTGAGTTGGATCTTGAAAGTAGTATTGTGTTAGTTACTGAGCGAGGTGTGGGTAGCGAAGCTCTCCAGTTGAGAATAGTTGACATCAGCAGAGGCCATCCATTTGTGAGCCATGCGATGTGTGACCTTGCTGAGTTTGGCGGTTTGCAGCACGACGACCTTGCAGGCATTCAAGCAGACACTCTAGATGAGATTCGCTTGAAGACATGGAAGAAGCTCTTTGGAAGAGCAACGGGTATGCTTGACTTCATCGACCGTGCAGGACTGGTTCCATTCTTTGACAGGTCAGTGATGAGCATAATCGCTCCAAAAATGAAATCATTCCATTGGACTCGAATGAAGAGCTTGAGTTTCGTTAAGGATAGAGGGGACGGGAATTACTCTCTACATGACTTGGCACGAGAACTTCTTTTGGGCGAACTTGGTGAACGGCTGTCCGGATTATCAAGTGAGGTTTCGGGATTCCTTGAGAAGGCTTCAGAAGAGCAGTCAGATTACTCGCTTCTTGGTATGTCGCTTTTCGCAAGAGCACTGGCTTCAGAGAAGGAAGCCCTAACTAGAGTTCGCGAGATTGTTTGTGGTCTAGTTGAGATGAACCGAAACGTTGATGCTCTCTCCGTAATTGGTTCTGTTCGCTTTCCATCTGAAGAAGGCAAAGCAGTAAGACTCTGGTTAAAGGGAAAAGTACTGAGTGAATTGAACCGGGTCGCAGAGGCTGAACAAGCCCTGCAAGAGTCATTGGAGACCTTCAAAGAACTTGCACAAGAAGACCCCGACAGGTATCTTTCAGATATTGCAACGACCCTTCTCGACTATGCCTATCTACTGAGACGAACAAGTAGGTCTTCAGGAGCAGAGGAAGCATATAGAGAGGCACTATGGATTCGCCGTGAGCTAGCCAAGAAATCAACGCAGCTTTTCCTAGGAGACCTCGCTACCACACTCCAGCATTTTGCATGGTTCCTGAACCTTACTCGTAGACCACAAGAAGCAGAGCGAACATATCGTGAAGCACTTGAGATTCAGAGAGAGCTCTCCGAAGAAGCACCAGAGGTGCATTTGATCAGGGCTGCTCAGACACTCAATGAACTGGGTGTTTTGCTTCAGAGAACCGGTCGTCCGACTGAAGCAGAAACTGCGATTATGGAAGCAATGAAAATGATTCAGGCTATCCATAGCAACAGCTCTAGTTCAATATCTCGTGAATACGCACGCGCTTTGCATAACCTATCTCATTTGAAAGCGCAAACTGGTTTTCCACTGGAAGCTGAATCATTACTCTTGGAGGCTATTCGGTTACTGAGAATATTAGCCGCCGATTCTCCAGAAGTGTATCTTTCGGAACTTGCGAATAGCCTCAAAAATCTTGCCGTACTATTCAGGCAAACTGGAAGGTCATTTATGGCAGAAGATGCCATTCGTGAATGCATACGAATTCTTGAAGCTGCAACAAAGGATGCGCCGGAACTCTGCATGCCATATCTTGCAGGAGCATATAGGAATCTTGCCATTCTACTAACAAAGACAAATAGTCTCCTTGAGGCGGAAGTGGCTTTTCAAGAAGGCGTGCGTTTGTATTCCGAGCTTGCTGAGCAGGCACCTCACGTCTTCGTTAGAAGTGTGGCGTATACGCTCAATGGCTTTGCAGCATTGCTCAGGAAGACAAACCGCCTTTCTGAGGCAAAGGACGCCGTTATGCAAGCTTTGGAGATGTTCAGTGAGGATGTTGAAATCGCACCAACAGTGTACTCAAAATATCTCGCCATTTTTCTGAACCATCTTGCCATGATTGAGGTACAAATGGGCCGACTATCAGAAGCCGAGGATGCCTATCGCAAGGCTCTTGAAATGAAACGGCAATTGGTTTCCAAAGCGCCTGAGTTACACATGCCGAGTCTTAGTATCACAATCAATAATCTTGGAGTTCTACTACGACGTGAAAAAAGACTGACAGAAGCTGAAGAAGCTCATCGGGAAGCTCTTGAAGCAAGAAGACAACTTGCAGTGAAATCTCCGGAATTGTACCATCATCGCCTTGCCACTTCACTCAATAATCTGGGTATTGTTTATGCGGAAGAGTCAAGATTTTCAGAAGCGTTGGAATCTCTTGCTGAGGCGTTATCAATTCGTCGAGAACTTGCTGATAGAACTCCACAACTCTTTGATATGACAGTCGCATCAACTCTCATCAATCTCGGAATCCTGTATAGACGTACTGGCAAGTATGCTGATGCAGAGCTAGCATATCGAGAAGCTTTGGAAATCAGAGAACGTCTGGCAATGAAAGCACCTGCAATGTTCAATCCGGATGTTATTACAGCTCTTGGAAATCTCTTGATCCTGCTTCAAGAGGTTGATGAAACATCGGACTCCATTCAGGAGATACGAGCGCAGGTAAAGGAGCTGGGTGGCAAGAAACCACCGAAAGATGAAGTATGGTCAGAGGAAATGGAGACTGAGGATGTGAGCTTCTAGACAGGGTTCAGGACTTTCTGCTGTCTTGGATTATCCTGAGTATCTCCTGCTCCACAGTTGGTGTCATCTTCGGACGTGTCTTTATTCTCCAGATTTCGGCTCCCGTTGACTTGTCAAACACGAGGATTGTAGGGCTGCTTTTGATTTCGAATGTGTCCACCTCAGGAGGACTAGGGGGCACTGCCCAGTACTTCTTTGAACCGTACGGTGGCTTTGTCATTCCTCCAAGAGCACGAACTCTAATGTCCAACTCCTGCTCAAGTAATGAGAGCACGGGAATTGCCTTTCTTGCGTCTCCACACCAATCGGCAAACACTGCGACAATCTCATAGTCATCTATGAGTGACTTCAACTCCTCAACAACGTCTGGTTTCAGACTGTAGGCTTCTCGTTGTCTGAAGAAACCCCCGCGATATGCAGGCTTCATCCCCTCCATGTAGGAGGTGCAACTCGGACAGTCTTCTGCAATGTTACTCAAACCTGGTGCAATCTCGGTTTCATCATTCATCGTTCATTCTCTCTCCCGGATTCCAGACGGGAATGTCGGGGTTTTCCCATTAGACTTTCAGTCTTTCCATTCTAGTCTTCACAGACTATGTCTGCACCCGTCCTGCCCTTTCGACTCTGAAGAGGTGCAGTCTTGATTATCTTAACGACCTCTCGCAGTCCTTTGTCGTGGCGCTGCTCATCATCCCGGAGACGGGAGAATAGTGTCTTGGCCAGGGGGTCGTTAACTTCGGCCAGAGCTTTTTCAAGAAGTTCTATCATATTTCCTTCTTCTTCAATAACCGCTTCCAGTATCCTCTCTAGCTTGACACGCTCCACGTATCTCTCAACCTTAGCGCTCCAAGTATCGCAGGGAGTGGTGCTGATTATCTCGATCATCCCTTTCAGCAGCTCATTGTGCTTCCAAGTGTCCAGCCTGAGCTCCATTAGAATGAGACGCACCGCTGGTTCTGTTACCGAGTTTTCAGCATCGGTAAGATGCACTAGGGTCCTCTCTTCTACTTCTATTTGTTGTTTTAGTATCTCAATGAGTTTGGCATCAACTACAGTCATTGTAATCACACTCGAGTAACATATCTCTCGATAACTTAACTATATTGAATTATCTGTGTATATAAGCCTATTCTTTGTGTGCCATTCCGTGAATGTGCATCTAGACTTTCATGATCATGGTAGGAAAGGAATACCTCTCGTTTCGGGATGGTCGAACTCATCATCCTTCTCATGTTCGTTGCCCAAGAACTGATTGATCATCAATGCGGCGTAGTTACCTGTCCCCACAGCCATTGCAATCTGTTGTGTGATTGGTCTTACATCGCCGGCGGCCCAAACGCCTTCGATGTTAGTCTTGCCTCTCTTATCAGTCTCGATGTTTCCACGCTCGTCAACCTCCGCTCCAATCATTTGAGCCATGTCGGAACGTGCCTTCGCTACAAACGCGACGAAGAAGACATTGGTGCGAATGCGCTCTCCAGTATCCAAAGTAACCGTCTGTGACTTCCCAGGTACAATGAAATCAATTGATGTGATTCTGCCTCTCGACCATGAGTAGGGAGAGTCATCAAGTCTGGATAAATCCTGTTTCTCGAATGGGACGTAAGCATCCTCTGTCATCAGAATCCGAACGCTCTTGGCGAATCTAGAGACGGAGTTGGCTACGTGGAGAGCACTCCCCACAGTTCCCACATTCACAACAAGAACGTGCTTTCCCTTGCATAGGGGTGCTTCACAGTCTGGACAATAATACGCTCCATTACCTACATTAGCCACTGGCAGCCATTTTCTCCACATACCGTCCACCGCGGGATGTTTGCGAGCCGTTCCAGTAGCGAAGATTATGGTCTTAGCTTTGTACTCCTTCCGGTCCTTAGTGCGATAACTATGTTCAGTGCGGACAGTGAACTCTGGATAGCTTCCGGAAACCTCGACCACATCAGCAGCTCTAAACTTCGCACCTGCGGCTCTTGCCGCACCACTAAGTTGTCGCAAGAGTGTACGACCTTCTGAGTAAGTATCCCCCGAAGCGAAGTTCATGATAGTGTTGCTGTGGAAGTGCATTGGACTTGTTCCTCTATCAAGAACCAACACATCGCGCTTCTGAAATGCAAGATGTAACGCAGCAGAGCAACCTGCAGGTCCACCGCCAATTATGATG
>JAUVHR010000366.1 GCA_030593165.1 Candidatus Thorarchaeota archaeon | reverse complement strand
GAATAGGATACCAACAATTAGAACTATTGTTCCAAACATGAAAGCACCTGTGGCAAGCAAGGGATCCAAAAACACCGATATAATAAGCCCAACAAATAAAGCAACGGTCCCAAAGTTGAGCATACAGATTGCGTAGTTTCTACGCTCCGGTGTGAATTCAATAAACCAGAACAGTACTCCTGATAAGATAAGGGCGGCTCCAAGAACAACTCCACTAATATGGGCTGAAAGGTCAGATCCCAAAAAGAAGAGGTTGTACAGGAGCAGGGCGAATCCAGTAGCAATCATGACGCCTGATACATGCTTCGGCAGAGTCATTCAGATATACCCATCTCTATGGCATTGGAGATGTTGCATAAGTGTGTTTCCGATTATAGGAAAACCACAGTATCATTATTGTTTGAACGGAACGAGGAAAAGCTGAAACATGCAGAGAACGCCGTTTTGTTCTCAGCACGCTTCAATTCATTTAGCAATTCGTTTCTTACATTTCGAGAGTGAACCTCAGCTGTAAGAAGATTCTGTGTTCCACCCGTCCCCTGTCTGGTGTCACCACCAGCATTGCGGAACTCATAAGAGAAATATTGCTGTAGATACGCTTGTAGGTGTTCGAATGAGATTTGAATTTAAGAGCGTGGAAATCAAGGGGTACAAAGAAAGGACTATCAACGGTACACTCCTGAAACAGAAGAGTGGAGCTGGACCCATCTCAATAATCTTCCCAGGTCTTAGATATAATATCAGTATGCCTCTTCTCTACTGAACTCAAGACTCATGCGCAGAATCGCCCAACTCTTTGCTGGATCTAGTCATACAACTTCTTGAAGAGTTCCAGGCTCTTTGAGACCTCGATAATTGTTTCAAAGGCTAGGCGAACTTCAGGCATGTAGTAAGCCGAGAAATTCGCCAAATGCTCCTCGTTATCAGTTTCGATTAGTTGGAATCCCTTTGGCCCATCAATAGAAGCGTAGTTCTTAGATATGAACTTGGGGAACTTGTCGGGGTTCTTCTTGATTGCTTCTCTGAATTTCTTGAGTTTTTCTATGACTTTGTCATGATTTTCAGGGTCATACTCCCAATACATTATGTACTTCATAAGACCACCAACGGCTTTGTCATTGTATTCCATTCATGAGCATAAGAGTCCTTTGAATAGCTGACTGAACCATTCAGTACAGGCTGATGTAGCTTGATTCATTGGCAAGCAAAGAATTAAGACAAAACCCCGCCTAATGTAGCTCATGTCTGACTTTCACAGTGATGCCACTCTCACGAGCATACTGAAGGAAGCTGCGAAGACTGAAACGCGGGTCAGGTTCTATGGCTCCAATATGGTCATTCTGGCGGAGGGACTCGTAGCCTTTGTAGGAAACGGAATCGTTGGCATCCGTCATCACGCAAAGGAAGGCGCAGATGAGTTCCTCTCATTGACTTCCATTATCAAGATACAATACCTTGGCGAGTATTTGCACTATTGAAGTGGCTGCGTTTGGCTTGGTATCAATCTCTACGGTCATTATATGCATCTGAAAGCTAAGGAGACAGGCAAGATATGATTGATAGCTACCCTCTCTTTCTAGTAATCAAGTAATACCCAATAACAACCGTTCCAACTGTTGTTATTGAAAATCCTCTTAGCATTAGCGCCAATCGACTTTCGACAATTACAGCAACTGACCAGATATGAACGGTTCCATTTAGCTTGTATATGACGAGTGATATGTTATGTTCTCCAGGTGACAAGCCATCGACATTGACTGTAATCCGTGCAGAGTAACCAGAACGTCCAAAGCTTCCATTGGCATAGAGTGTTGAATCATGATATACCTCCCAGCTATGAAGTGAACCGCCAACAAACTCCCATGAAATCACATGTCCTGTTGTCCCCTCAACGTAAGAGAATGGTTGTTCAGACAATCCATCAAGAAGAGGAGGAATATAGAGGGAAAGCGGTACTAGAGAGGGATCCATGTAGTAGTAATCTGGATAGTATGTCATCTCTATGAATTCACCCTTTACGTATTCTGTCACTGTGAATGGCCCTAGTGTAATCATCTCTCCTGTCGGAGGATATGGAGTCCATTCCATTGGCCCCATTTCTAAACAATGTCGTTTTTGAAGAATGGGTTTGTAACAGATTTTGTGCAAGTTCCAAAATGACTCGGTTCTGAATTCAGCGACAACAATGGAAGGTCTTGGACCATATATGGCAGACAAATCATCCAATCCTTCAGCAAGATGATGTCCTTCTAGTTCGCGATATAGATTGATTGAATAGACAACATCCTCTGCACTGAAAATTTCACCATCGCTCCAACAACCATGATCATTTATTTGAAACGTGATTCTTGTGCGGTTCTCCGGAACTGATGGATTATCATCATGTGTTTCAATTGTCCATTCAGTTGCTAGGAATGGGACATCTTCACCCTCCGGATTTCTTCGTGCTAAGGACTCATACATCATACTCATGGGAAGACCATCGCGCCACATACTACTCTTCAGTGGATTGAAGGAATCTATGTCTTCAAGTATGCCTATTCGAAAGGTACCTCCATAAGGCGCAACCGGCTGGTCAGCCTTCAACCTTGTTCGACATGGGGTCCACCAATTAACCACTCCAGATACTGGCATATTGACCTGATCCTCAAACCGGTCGTTTCGATATACAGAAATCCCTAGCTCCTCATAACAGACCACCATGGGACATTCGTAGATCCATATCCGTTGCATCTCAAGTGCGGCGTTGTAGACCTCTTCATATTCAATTGAGTGTAGAAGAACCTCTCTGTAGGAATCATACGAACTATTCCTGAAATTTGGCACGTTGTAGTACGGCTCATTTACATACTCTGACCAATACTCATATGCCATCCACTGCACATCTAAATCATCAATATCAAAACGGAAGTAAGTGATATCATAGTCACTAGGGAACCAAGACCTATTCAGGTATTCAGCAGAGTCTGCAGGCATCGCTGTTGCATCTATTCCAATATCGTTGAGTGCACTAGCAGCCGCTTCACACACGCTCCTTATCTGTTCATTAGCATCTGGATAGTCTATTAGAACGTTGAAGTCTGAGCCATTTG
>JAUVHR010000354.1 GCA_030593165.1 Candidatus Thorarchaeota archaeon | reverse complement strand
AGTCAAGAACGTTTCTCCCAAACAGGAACTTCCAGATTCTCGAGTCCTCTTCACTGACTGAAGGCGGCATATTCAAGGGCACGCTTCGAGGACTGGCAGAGGGCAAGTACACACGCAAGAAAGTGGCGCTTCGCATTGTGATCTCGGGCCCGATTGAAGGAACCACTTCTAAGGTGATTGTGGAGGGACTCGGCGAAGACCCTGCCATGCTTCCAACTACAATCAGTGAGATCTCTCAGGGCATCGCCTCATGGACTTGCCTGAACTGTGGTGCTGCGTTCGAGCCGGAAGAGGTCACTCAGCTCAAGGGTGCACAACCCACCAAATGTAGGTACTGTAATCACACAATGACGCTTGAGCTGTATTCAAAGTGAACTCGGATGTTACGTTTCGGAAATGACTATTCAGGAACGCAACGTACAATAGAGTTCCAAAAGCATCATTGACCAAGAACTCGGTTTCCGAACACAACACCAACCGCAGTTCGGTGCGAGCTGTTCCAGGTAGACAAAGCATACCGAGCGATTTGCACTCCAGTCAATTCATCCGCAAGTGAATTGAATCCCACCGCTACGAATAAATGGTTTGATGTCTCTCCCCAGCTACTATGCGCCTTGTTTCGTATTCAATGCTGGGTGTTTCATCAATAGGCATTCAACTCGAGAATGGCATTCTAGACATCCCCGAGGCGGCCTTGAGATTTGGTAGGAGATACACTATTGACGGTCAACCTTTCCCACGAACAATGCTACAGCTTCTCGAGTGGGAACCCGGCTTTCAGGTGGTCAAGCAGATTCTAGACCGGTATGAGAGCACAATCCCCGAGATGCGACCGCTGACGTACAACCTCTCCAGTGTGAAGATACATGCTCCAATCTCAAGGCCTGGTAAAATCATTGCCCTTGGACTGAACTATGTCGATCATATCGAAGAGACTGGTCGTGAAGTGCCCAAGTATCCTGTTGTGTTTGCCAAGTTTCCTTCTAGTGTTGTGGGCCCCGATGAGGAAGTCCCACATCCGAAAGTAACGAAGAAGCTGGACTGGGAGGTGGAACTCGCAGTCATTATAGGCCGCCTGTGTAAGGAAGTTTCAGAAGATGAGGCTCTGAACTTTGTTGCTGGTTATACTATTCTCAATGATCTCAGTGCAAGAGACCTTCAGCGTGGTGACGGTCAGTGGGTACGCGGGAAATCGCTGGACGGTCTTTGTCCCTTGGGACCATGTATTGTGACTGTTGACGAGCTTGGTGATGGTTCAGGTCTCAAAATGCAGACGAAGGTCAACGGAGTGATGAAACAGGACTCCAACACATCAAACCTGATCTTGGGAGTAAAGCAAATTGTATCATTTCTCTCCCACTCCTTCACCCTTGAGCCCGGCGATGTCATCGCCACCGGTACTCCCTCCGGCGTTGGATTTGCCAGAGACCCTCCCGAGTTCCTGCAACCTGATGACGAAGTTGAGGTTTTCATCGAGAGTATCGGCTACCTCAGGAACAAGATAGTGAACAACTAGTAGTCCAATCTCGCCTCCGCGAGCTAATCATCGAAACCCGTCTGCCTTCTCCTTGGCATCCTTCGCACCATCATACTCGAAGAGACGCTTGTTGGCTGTTGAGAGCATATCCCATACTTCGCTGTCATCGGGAACAAGTTCGAGATAACGTTCGCAGTAATCCTTCATTTCATTCCACCGGCCAAGCTGTTCGAGACACCTAGCCCCATAATACAACGCACGCTTGTGATCATTGTCTGGCCCTAATAGATTTCTGAAGACATCGAGGGCCTCCTCCCATTCCCCTCTGTCATAGTGGTCCTTTCCGACAGCGAACACATTCTCCACTGCTTGGTATCCAATGATTCTCTGAGAGTAGCCCGCAGTCTGTAGACTTGCGCCGCAACAGATTAGGATTGTTGCCATCAGGATACTGAAGCCTATCGTAACACCAGGGTCCCCTGGTATGATTGCTTGCCCTTGCAACCAAGCCGTGATGAATCCGCCCACGACAAGCAGGAGTGCAATAATCCCGGAAATCCTCAGACGATTGAGTGCCTGCTCGGGGACTTCTTCAGAGGCCTGTTCTGTATCCTCCATCATTGATGTGCACCAACTGTTCCATCAGGCCCCACCTTTTAGGTTTGGCGAACGTCGCAGAGTCTTTCACTCACCGGTCTCTCTCAATCTCCTTTCTAAGCTTCTTCTTGCGGTGCTTATGCTCTTCTTCGCTCTTTGCAGCTGCAATTCTATCTCTGGCGACATGTATCCACTGTTCGACCATGGTCCTCAGCTCCGGGTTAAGTTCCATAGCAAGTTCTGCATAGGCGATTGCATGTTCATCCTCTTCCTCGATGAAATGAGCATTGGCTTTATTGTAGAATGCTTCAGCATAGTCTGGTCGTAAGACGACTGCTCGTGTATAGGCTTCGATTGCTTTCTGTCCCTCGCCTATCCGCGAGTAGCAGTTCCCTAGGTTGTTCCAAGTTTCCGCGTCATCTGGGTTGATCTCGATAGCTCTATCATAGCACTCTATTGCACCCTTGAAGTCAGCCATCTCGTATAGAAGCGTGGCCTTGTTGAACCAAATCTCAAAGACCTCATTGTCGATTGCGAGTGCCTCATCATAAGCCTTGATTGCATCGTCCTCTCGGTCACATTCATTGAGGGCAATCCCCAGATTATACCAACCAGTTACCGAGTCAGGATTCTCCTGCAGAAACTCTTCTAGAATTTTAGCGGCCCTTTCAAAGTGCCCAGCTTCGATTAGTCCAACTGCTTGTTCGAGAGGGCTTCCGTTATCCACTGACATAACCATCACGAGAATGCTCTTACGAATTCAGGTTTTGAAGGAATCCTATGCGGCCATTCTTCTTGCGAAGATGGACATGAATACTGCAACCCATTCTGTGATTGTTGCTTCCAACAGGAATGCGTCCATTATACCGGTGCCGCCTGTGAGCCAAATCGTGGTAATAGTCTTGATTATGACTCCAATGAATGACATCCCGACGGCGAGACCAATAACAAATTTACCGGTTCCCACTCTTCCCTTAGTGAGAAGAAATCCGCCGGCAATCACACCAATGCCACCAAGACTGGCAATGGCCACAAGAACCCAAAGTAGCAAGTTGATCAGCCATACGAATTCAAGCAGCTCAGGAATAGTAGCAATGACCACGATATACTGCAGAAATCCAATGCTCCCAACCCATGCGGCTTGAATGAATATGATACCGGAAATAACGCATAATATGAACGGCAGTTTATTTTCCAAAGCAGTCACCCTTTGCGGAATGCCCAAACCACTTTAATTCCTTGTTGTCTAGGATTGAATAAACGGTTGAGCTTTCCCGTTTGTGAATGATGATGGTCCAGAGATACCAAGTTCCGTTATGATGTCAATGGCTCTGTCGATTCCATGACCGACATGGTCTGGTCTATGTGCGTCAGAGCCAACTGTCA
>JAUVHR010000025.1 GCA_030593165.1 Candidatus Thorarchaeota archaeon | reverse complement strand
CATGACTCATGACGAGAAAATCATCAAGGCCCCAGAGGCTCGTCGGTTCAAAATGGTAGATGGGGTGCTCCATAAAGATGAGTGAACAGGACTACGCATCAAAAGATCTCAAGAGACGGCCATTTCATACTACGATGATGCTGGTCTCTTTGATCAGTGTAATTGCCACAACTACTTTCCTCTTTCTCTTCGGGAATGTTCTACTCGATGTCACAACTGTGCTCACTTCAAGTGGTCTGAGTTCCGCTCTGGGAGTGTTCTTTCAGGGCTTCATCTGGGCCACTATCATCCTTGTACTGGTTCTCGGAGTTGTTGTTGTTTCCAGTACCATCTCAATGGAGATAGTTAGTAGAAGTAGGGATATCGGTCTGATGAAGTCAATCGGTACATTGACTGACACAATCTTCGATCACTTCATGGCACAGGCTATCATTTTGCTGTTGTCAAGTATTGGTCTTGGAATTGCAGTAGGAGTTGCAGCGTACATTGCTGGTCTTGCTTGGCTTGCATCTGTACTTCCGGGAGTGTCATTCACTTTTCAGTTCCCTTGGCTTCAACTTCTGTTCATCTCAGTCATCTATCTAATTGTCGGATACTTTGCAGCACAGAAACCAATCTACGATATTGTACAGGAGTCTCCTTCAAAGGCACTGAACCCGGACCTAGGAATGCGGGTCAGAAAATCCGGATTTCTCGATAGCTTTGGTCTTCCGTTCAGACTTGCTGCAAAGGCCACTGGGCGACGCGTAAAGGGCTCTCGCAGAACCATGCTTTCTCTCTTCCTGAGCATCACTCTAGCGTCCATGCTCTGGGTGGGTGGTGGAGTCGTGGAAACCACTACTGACGCTTATGTGATGCGGTCAATGGGACAGAACATTATTGCAGTTGGGGACCCCGGCCTGCTGGCACAGTATTATGAGGCCTACTCTCTCACCGGCACACCTCTCAATGATTCGTTCAGTTTTCTTGAATCCGATGACCTGATACCTGAATCACTGATTACTGATATCACAGATCTTCCCGGAGTGCATCAGGCTGAAGGCAGGCTTCTGGACTATACAACATTTCAAGAGAATCCTGCTATCATATTGAACCCTCAAACTGGGGACTACGAGAGAATTGGTGGAGACCGAGCGGCTTCAACGTTAGTCGTGGGTCTTGACCGAGAGGACACAATCTCAGATTGGTACTTCGAAGGCGAGGATATTCTGGGAAACCAACAAGTTTGGCTTGGAGGCGAGATGGCTGTCAGCTACTTCGAGGACCCACTCATTCAAAGCCTAGGAGTTATGGGTAGATCCCTTGATGTGACCGCTGTAGCCTTTGACATACTCAATGGGGGCATGCTTGCCTTAATGCCCCTAGATGACATGCAGACAATCTGGGGTGTTGATGGAGTCAACATACTCCTAGTCCAAGTCAATCAGGTTAGGTCATCCTTAGTTGAACAGATAGAGAATCTGATTGGAATCCAAGACTTCGATGTCTTCATTCAGGATGAGGTTCTTCAACAGAATCTTGATACAATCAATTCATTCTGGGCCCTACTTCAGCCGCTACCATTGATAGCACTCCTTAGTGCATTCCTGAGCCTGATGAACTATCTGCTTGTGTCAGTCTTCGGCAGATTCAAGGACTATGTGATTATGCGGTCAGTTGGTGCGAAGCCATCCTTCATTGCAAAGACGATGGTTGCTGAGGGCGTTGGCGTCGGTCTCAGCTCCGGTATTCCCGCGGTTATCACTGCCACTCTTTTCAGTGTCTATGCGTTGGTTCCTGAAGCTGCTGTTCCCTCGCTGCTCTACCTTCCCATGTCGATGGCGGTGATGTTGCTTCTGCTGGTCGTTGTGGTCATCGTTGCAGCAATTCCAGTGTACCTAATCTTCACAAGCGGGACTGACCTCAGGGTATCCGAGTTCGCTGTCTGAGGACAAGTTTCATTAGTCTTCGGAAGTGCGAACCTCCGAGGAATGCCCATGTCAGACGATGTCAGAGAAGAGGAGTTCTCAATCCATTGGATACAAGATGTGGTAGACTCTGTCCAAGAGAGAGATGCCACCGAGTATCTGATTAGCACTGGAAAAAGCCCAAGCGCTAGCATACACATAGGTATCATGCGCGAATTAATCATCTCTGACGTAATCAAGCGAGAACTCCACAACAGAGGCAAACCTGCTCGCACCATGTTCGTGGTTGACGACTACGATCCAATTCGTTCATTTCCCAAATCAATCTCACTTTCTATTGATGAATGGGCAGGAATCCCATACTCTGACATACCTGACGAGTTCGGCTGTTGTGAGAGTTTCGGAGCACACTGGGCAAAGGAACTCGTTGACACCTTTCCAGATTTCGGCATAGACCATGAGGTTGTCTACACGAGCACACTCTATGAAAACCCTGAGATGATTGACGCTGTTCGTATCTGTCTTCGGAAGACTGAAACTATCAGGAAAATCATGATAGAGTTTGTAGGCAGCGGCTTCGGCGAAGAGCAGAGAAAACAGTACGCCGAATCAATGAAAACCTGGTATCCCGCCTCGGTCATTTGTTCAGAATGCGGCCGCCTTCAAGCAGGAACCAAGGGTGAAATAACTCCAAACCGTGTCACCGACTACAATGCTGAAGATGACTTGGTTTCTTACACGTGCCAACACTGTGGTCATTCGGAAACAGTTCCATTGGATAGCGTGAGGGTGAAACTCGTTTGGCGAGTAGATTGGCCTGCCAAATGGTATGTTCTGGGTGTGACTTGTGAACCGGCAGGAAAAGATCATTCAGTGAAGGGCGGTTCTTATGATACAGGCCTTGAGATATCAAAGAAGGTCTTTGGATGGGCTGGACCCGTGAAAGTCCCGTACGAATGGGTTCGCATCGGTGGACGTGATATGAGCACATCGGGGGGCATAGTGTTCATTCCAAGGACATGGGAGTCAATAGCTCCCCCGGAGCTGTATCGTTTCATCATGATTCGAACGAACCTTTCCCGAGGATATGACATTCACCCGGAAATGCTCCCTGACATGATAGATGGGTACGAGCGATTCGAACGCGTTTTTTATGGTCTAGAAGATGCAGATGAAAGCCAGCGTGAACTGGCAAAGATAATCTATCCACTTACTACAGCTGAGCCACCAAGTGAGGAATACCAGCCAAAATTACCATTCAAGTTCGCCGTGGTCACGTCACAACTTGAGGATGTCCTAGGAAGAGAAGCAGTCCTTGCCCGTTCTGAGGAGGTACTGAAGAAGCTATCTGGACTTGATATTGTGACACCCAAGATGCAGTCAATGATTGAGAAACGCTTGTGGAGGGCTCGGAACTGGGTGACTGAGTTTGGACCTGCAAGAGAGAGAATCTCAATACCAGAAACTGTTCCAGATGATATCAAGAGTACATTCACCGATCAGGACCGCCAGTTCTTGGCCAAGTTGGTGGATGTGCTACGCAGCACGGAGATGGATGATGATGAGTTGCAGGCCGCGGTGTTTGATGCAGCCAGATCTGTTGAATTGAAGGAACGACGTGCTTTCGTCGTCCTGTATAGAATACTCATCTCAACCAAATCAGGACCTCGACTTGCACCTTTCATCAATACGCTTGGTCGAGGATGGGTTGCAGATAGGATTGCCAGTGTGCTTTAGGCAAGTCGCGCAACACGTTTATTAGCCGACCAAAGACGAGATGCCCGGCTCCACAGGCCAGACGAGTGAATGATATGCTCGGGAACTTCCGCGAACGATATCAGAAGGTAATGATGCCCATAGGACGAGTACTTGCTAGGACTGGGATTACCCCTAACATGATCACAGTGCTTACTCTATTTGTGGCATTAATTGCTGCTTACTTCTTCTATCTTGGTGACCTTCTGGTAGGGTTATCCATTATGATTCTCACCATTGTCATGGATATGTTCGACGGAGCTGTTGCTAGAGCGGCCAATCTAAGTTCCCCGTATGGCGCAACTCTGGATCATACTCTCGATCGCTATGCTGAGTTTCTGTTCATGTTTGGACTCATGGCTGGACCCGCGGCATCAGCCATAAACTTCGTTCCTTGGTTCTGGGGCTTCTTCGCATTATTTGGTATGATTATGGCGAGTTTCACACGTGCCAAGGCTGAATCAGTTGGTGGAATGGAAAGTTGCACAGTTGGTGTGGCAGAGCGACAGGAAAAGCTCATCATTCTGATAGCTGGTATTCTCTTATTGGCAATTAGTCCTATTGAAGGTTGGATGGGTTATTCAGCGATGATTCCGGGTATTTTTGCCACTTGGTTTGCTACACTTGGTATCGTGAATATTCTAACGTTGTGCATTGTAGTTATCGGCATTCTGTCACATATCACCGTGGTACAGAGACTACTGTACGCAAGGAAGGTTATTGGTTCATCACAGAATGATTCCGAAACAGAGTGATGCGTGGCTCCGGAGCTATTGGAATTTAGTCCGTCATATCAAAGACTACATCCATTGTCTTCGTAAGGAATGCTTTTGCATCCTTCATTGCAATACGTCCTTTCTCAGTGATTCCGTAATACTTTCTGGATGAGTCGTTCTGGATCTGCTCTTCGATGAGTCCATCGCTCTTCAAGCGGTAGATGATTGCATATCCACTTACAGTTGCGGGGGCGAAGTTGAACCTTCTAACAATTAGCTCCTTTATCTCGTACCCATAATGAGGTCTCTCTTGCAGGAGGCGGAGGATATAGATCCAAAGCAACTCTTTAGTAAGCTTACTCTCAAGGCGTCTTAATGCCTTCGAGCGCTCTCTTGGTCTGGATTCATCATCATTAGTCACTGTTTAATCAGCCTCTCGAATAGAGCAATCATGGCGGCCACACAATGGCTGCCCAAGTAGCTTCGCGTTCCCAATGAAACGCGGGGGATACCGAACCGCTGGATTACCTCCTGTGCATAGGAATTGAATCCTCTGTGATTTCCGAGCATAAAACTGTTCTGCGCAGACAGGTCCAGATTCGTATCACTACTCATTGGAATTCCTTCCTCATCTAAGACCCAGACCAACGAGTTGTCTGATTCGAGTATCTGTGAAACCAAATCATCGAGTTCTATTTCGCGAACACTCGTAAAGGTCTGAGGTTCGCCCCTGAGAGTACTCTTGATTACCTTGGCCCATTCTACTTCGCCAACAGGTAGGGCCTCAGATGGGTCGTTGAATGTGATTACAATCTCGTTAGATAGAACTGCAACAAACTCAAGCTGTGACTTGGGCCACGAAGTTGGTGCCCAATCGAAACAGACCGCGAGACTTCTGCATAGAATGTCGATTCGTTTCCCCGAACCAGGGAGGTCCTTGAGAAGAAAATCTCCATTTGATGGAGTATCGGGGAGAATCAGGATGAACCTGAGCATACCGGTGGAATTTGACATTCGGAGTACCAGCTAAGAATGTGTCTTCCTATTCATCTCAGTTTGTACAGACTGAACTCGGACATCGTGTGGTTGATTACTACCGGCGGCCCTTGGAACGCCTTTCCGAAGCCTGTCGGATCTGAACTTTCCCAGTGTGTACCGCACAGCTTATGCAATAGTATTGCGTTATCGTACGGACAGGGATGTAACTCCCTTGTTTTCTAAGCTCACGAGCAAGCTGTGGGTCAACTGATGACACACGTTTCGTGTATTTTTTCGCTTTGTCACTTGGAATTATTCGGCCGCACTTTGAGCACTGGACTGTACCACTTTTTCCAGAACTGCCCTTTGACCGGCCACCAGATTTTCTTTTCTTAGCCAATTTGATCCACCAAATCTGCCAGTATTGGCCGCCTAGCCAGATGTCCTTAAAACCTTAGTTATGGAGTCCGTTCTATCTTGACCGACGTAATGATGTAACCAGTTACCAAAATTGTTCAAGTGCAGCCAAGAGCCCATCTAGAATATTCTCATTGGCGTCAACAATCTCCTCCTGATCGACTCTGTCAAGCTGGTCCTCCAGTTTCGGCATTGGTTCTCCGTTCAGCCCTCTTAGTGTTGCTTCAATAGAGGGCCCCATCACGAAGGGGTTGTACCCCCCTTCTAGAGCCAAGAACGATCCTGGAAGGTTCATCTTATCAACAAGTTTGTTGACTGCGTTGCCCAGTTTCCAGAAAGTTCTGGAGTCCACATTCATATTTCCTACAGGGTCTGCATAGTGAGCGTCATAACCGGCGGACACCGCAATTATGCTCGGTCTAAACTTCTCAACTGCTGGAATAACAATCCGTTCTGCTGCTGCTTGATAGGAAACATCGGGAGAACTCTCAACCAGAGGGATGTTGATGTTTGTACCCGCAGCATCTCCATGGCCTAGTTCATCTCCATGCCCGAGACCCATGTTCTCATAGTCGTATTCATGGATGCTTATGTACTGAACGTGGGGATTGCTGTAGAAGATTTCAGCGGTCCCATTTCCGAAATGATCGTCGAAGTCGATGATTGAAACACGGTCAATCTCTGGTTGTTTCATCGCATGCTTCACAGCGATTGCCAAATTGTTGAAGTAACATAGTCCCATCGAAGTGGAAGTTGAAGCATGATGACCTGGAGGTCGCATCAATGAGAATGCATGTTTGACATCTTTTGTCATAGCAAGCTCTGCCGCACGCATGGCACCACCCACGGCCAGAAGTACAGAGTCTAGGAGGTCAGGGCTCGCATGGGCCGCCTCTCCCAACTCGCCGCTACCCAAGTGAGACATCAGTGTCACAGAGTCAAGCACATATGGAGAATGAACGAGGAGGACCTCCTCAGGTTCTGCACGGGGTGCCTGAACTTTCCTTATTTGTTCAAGCATTCCTGCCTTCTTCAGGTGCTCAAGTGCCACCTGTATCCTAAGAGGAGTATCGAATGCCTCAAGGTTCGGCTTCGGGAAGGGCTGAACATGATTGTACGATTCAGGATGATGAATGAGTGCGATGCTATGTTGTGGCAATGTGAATCATCTCATGAACATCGACAAGGCGCTTTAACTCTTTCAATTACTAACTGGGAAGTCTTTCTCAATCTCCAAGACGTATCTGTACAAGACGTTGAGGACTCTCGCCGAAACAACTCCAGTTCCTTCAGCCTGACTAAGTCCTTTCACAGGGTTCTCTGTAGATATCCTCCCAAGCAGACCAGAAGCTTCGGTCCATTCACGTTCTTTCATTGTCCAGAGATACCCGTCTTTCTCAAACGCACCCGGATTCGCATTCAGAAACGATTCTGCGGCTTCTCTGAGTTCAATAGGTGGACCCTTTCTCACGAACTCGCTTGACACATCTGGACGTTCGACAATGAATCCCATCGCAAAACTGGAGCCCTCAAAATAGACCTCAGAGAGCACCCTGCCGAATCTCTCCTCTCCTGTTGTTTCTTTCTCCATATGTGTCGATATCTTTCTAGCAAGACGATGGAGCTTGTCTCTGAGCACTGTATAGTGCTGAGTACCATCGGAAACATACTCGAGCGCAATACTGTGTGGCACCAGCCAGTTGGGAATCGGGTAGTCGGGAATGGGTTGCTCAACCAATAGCTCAAGTGCGGAATGGGAGTTCTCTTCCTCCAGCATCTTCAGCAGCATCTTACCTCTCAGTTTTATCCAATCATAGGACCGTCGATCAAAGCTTGATGCCACATTTCGATTTGTGTCAGTTGGGTCAATGATGAAGACATGGTCATCGCGGTATGTCGGCACATCTCGGAGTTCATCCAAAGTTCTATCATTCGGGTCCAGAGGTCGCTGATCCAAGTCCATAAGGGTTTCAAAAGCCTCACCAAGGCTGTTTGAGTGCAAAACGAGAAGCTCTAGAGAGTAGCCAGTAAAGCCCATTCTTCCAACCGCACATGTGTCGCCATAGGCGTGAGATGCTCTCACAAACGACTTGAGAATCCTGACGTCACCTCGTTTGCGGTCATCAAGATTCTTGGCCACATACTTGGAATGATGGACCGTGCGGTCAACGGCCGTAATGGGGCCTTCCTCTTGGAGCGATTTCCGTGAAAGGTCAAAACAACAGAGAATATCCACATCGAGACCGTTCATGGTAAGAGAGAGGTACGGATGCTCAGAGTAGGTCTTTTGTATGCCAGTTGCTCCCAAGGATGATGCTACCGGAATGAACCACTGGTCGACTATGCCGTCAAGTAGGTGGCCCAGAGCTTTCTGCTTTTTCTTGGATGGTAATGCAATAACTTGAGAATATTCCTCTGGGCGGAGTCCCACGAACAGGTCTATGTCTGCACTTCCTCGTAATTGAGTCTGCTTTGCTCCGGTGGACCCCTGTGCTTCTATGAACGAGTATTGCCAAGTTCCTTCAGCATGAAGCCGAAGAGCCGCAGAAATCTGGTGGATTGTGGCTTTCTGCTTGTCTACCTCTTCCTTCGTTGGACTGACTTTCGCAAGGACCTCTTCCCATATCTTTGGAGGTAATAATATCAAGACCAGACCCAATCTTCTGCAGGTGGTTCCTGCTATGAACTTTCGCTCTCGCACTTCAGATTTAAGGCAAGACTGTTCATTGCTTTTCATTCAGTGTTGAGGTGAGCACAACGACCAAGCACGTAATCATCGCAATTACGATACTTCTGTATCATGACCGTTATCTGTTCCTTCGTCGTAGTAAGGCACCTTACGAGGGTCTGTGGAGTATGGTTGGAGGAAAGGTGGAAATTGGTGAGCATATACGCGATGCTGCGATACGAGAGGTTATGGAAGAAACTAGGGCAACCTCTGTCCAAGACTACAGACCATGCGGCTTCGTGAGTGAGCGCCTCGTAAATCTTGACGGTGAACTGGAAGCACACTTTCACATCTTCCTTGGAAGTGCAAGGATTGATGACTTCAAGCCAAATAATCGGGAAGGCGAGCTTCGACTCTTCACAGCAGATTATCTAGTTCAACACAAGAAGGAGTTTCTACCCTCGGATTGGTACATGTTCACGTCTTACATCTCAAACCCCAACTACATCGGTATGTATGAAGCGGAGCTAATACAGGATGGTCATGTCTATACTCTTGCATACTATAGAGAGGTAAAACATTGAAAATCGGGTCGATTGAAGTCAGTCCGCTTGCAGCAGAGAGCATGGGTGTTCGTTCTCTGTCTACACTGGTCACGACTCCTGATGTGACGATTCTCTTGGATCCATCAGCTGCACTGGCAAGAAGAAACGGCCTTGAACCACATCCTCTAGAGTACCAGGCTCTGCTCCAGTCACTCGAACAGATCTTTGTTGCGGCCCGAAGAGCAGATGTATTATCCATCAGTCACTTTCACTATGATCATGTTCGTCCCGGTTTTACGGATTTCCAGTACATCTTCAGCAGTCGTGAGGAGCTAAAGAGGATGTTCGAGAGTCGCAAGGTCTTCGCCAAAGACAACCGTGAAAACGTTAATGCATCTCAGAGAAGACGTGGTTCCTTCTTCCAGAGGGAGATGAAGGAAGTCGCAACTGAACTTCAATGGGCGGATGGGAAGACTTTCACTTTCGGAGAAACCACAGTAAAGTACTCTCAGGCGCTTCCTCACGGACCTCAGGGAACGCGATTTGGTTATGTTCTTGCTACTACTATTTCGACGCCCGATGCAACGATTCTCTTCGCTCCAGATGTTCAAGGTCCCGTTGTAGATTCAACTCTCGCGTATCTTCTGTCCACAGAGGCAGATCTTTTGATTGTTGGTGGTCCTCCAATATACATCGATTCGTTTCATTCCACATACAGCAGAGATGCATTGACCTCGCTCCGCTCCCTCGCGGCCGTAACGCCCAAGCTCATTGTTGACCACCATTTAATGCGATCCCCGCAATGGTCCGCTTGGCTAAGGCCGGTTGCTACAGAAGCAGAGAAACAGAACAAGCAGTTACTAACAATGGCAGAACTTGCTGGTGAGGAAAACAATGCACTAGAATCCCAGAGAAGAAAACTCTATTCAGTCCACCCCCCCAGCGAGGAGTTCTCTATCTGGGCTGACTCAACTGATGAATACAAGAAACAGAACAAGCCACCAATTCGGTGATTACAGAGTCTTCGGCTTTCTGAGAAGATGGTAGTACATCATAGGTTAGTTTTAGGGCAAAAGTGTTACAAACAAACCAGCGAAACAACATTGAAGAGTTCGTGGCTTGGGTTCGCACGCTAGCCTTAATACTTGATGTAGAACTAGCATTTCTCAATCCCGAAGTCTAGAAGGTGTTATCTGTGACGGAACAAGACGATTCTACATTTGACTCTGTTACTGGGCCGTCCACACGAGCTCTCATTACAAGGTACCGGAAATCCACAGCAGATGCCCATAATCATCTGGCTAACGATGAGTTCCAGCAGGCTATGGCTCTATACTTCGACGCAAGTCAGTCTGCTGATGAGATGACTGAACGCTTCTTTACGCTTCTCATAAAGACTGCTCCTAGTGCCGCACACAAGACACTCATTGTTGAAGCACTAAGCTGGCGGCTTCGTTACTTCTCCACACAGTATGACTATCATCTGGCCGTAGCTCAAACACTAACGGGACTGCCGCGTGAGGAATGGATTGCACGCCTCGAAACAATTCTGGTGTTTTCGCAGAGCCTAGTAAGCAAAATGTTGCCTATGCTCCGCAATGTCAAAGATGTAACTATAGGGCAACGAATCTGCGATCTTGTGGTTGATTGGGTTGACGGAATAAGAGATCTGGTTGTCAACTTACAAAGTTGGGGAATGGCAAGTGCTCAAGCCTCGCAAGTGCTTGAATGGGCTCTAGACAACAATCTACAATCAACTTCCCCTGACACGTGTGGCGTAGTTAGTTCTGTATAGTAAAGAATTAGTGAGCAGAGCAGCCTACTTCTTTTCAGTCTTGGCCTCAACGATTGCTACGGCTATCTCTGTATCTGCCAACTGATGGTGGCTATCCACATATACGATTAGGTACATATCCTTATCCTTCACAATGAAGGCGGCAGGAAACCTCTTGACCTTCTTCAGTTCGGCCACAGGGAGTTTGAAGTATATGGTTTCCTTGGAAATAGGATTCTGCAGCCACTTTACATCGTCAGGCATGATATCTACCACTAGCTTCCCACTGGAGTAGCAGGCCTGAGTTCAGCAATCTCAGTAATAAATATTGTTCGAGGTTCTAATCTGACCTTTATTCGTCGCTTTCATGCTCTATGTCCCATGCACCCGGGTCTTCGAGATCACTACTGAGTATAGGGCGTCTCCGCAGCGCCAAACTTGAAAGGTCAAACCTATCCGAGTCTACTACAAGCTCCTCTGAGTCCTCGTCAAGATATGCAGGAATCAGGCCTCTATCAATTCCTTGCCTGACCAAGCGCTTGACCTTCTCAGCATTCAGCCCAACGCCCAGTGCGAGACTTGAAATCGTTACAGCAGCTTCTGATTCAAGAGTAGCTCGCACGAAACCCGCGAATATCAGAAGGAAGACTCGTCTAATCACTTGTACACCCTCTCGATCGAGTACTCTTGTGATTGCCGCCTCCAAGTAACGGTCGGCGTCGCCAAACTGGTACTCACTCAACATCAGGGCGAAGTTGACCTGTTCCTTGAATTGACCTCTGGTTGTTTCTGTGGCCGCATGGATGAGTTGTCTTGCCATTTCAAGATCCCCGCCGATAATGGCGCAGAACGCGCCGTCCACAAAACGAGCAGGATTCCTCTCGTGTTCTGCGGCGAGAATATATGCCTCTGATGCAATCTGATTATCTATCTCAAACTTCTCATACTCACCCTGTCTTAACCAGGCCTCTCCAGCCTCCTTCATAACACTGGCCGCCTTCGAGTACTCTTGGGCAAGCATAGCATGTTCGTAGGCCCTTTCATAGCTTCTGGCAGCCTTGGCAAATGACTCCCATCGCATATAGCACTCTGCCGTTCGCAAAAAGAGATCCATGGCCTCGGAGTTCTGTCCGCCCTTCGCCTTCTCTTCGGCTTGGCCTTCCATTCTCTGACAGTCCGAGGTGCCCATGAGGCTATGCACATCCAACGATACAACAAGGCCGGTCTACTTCTAAACCTTTGCTCATTTGGAGGGAGAGGTGCGGAGAAGCCCGCACCATTTTACATTATCCTCTGTCTGAAGTGATGATTCCATCCTTCATACGTAGCGTTCGTTTGGCGTAACGTGCGAGTTCCTCGTTATGAGTGACCAGGACCACTGTCATACCTTTGTCCTTGTTGAGTTTGGAGATAATCTTCATGACAGCATCCCCGGTCTTTGAGTCCAGATTACCGGTTGGCTCATCACAGAACAGGATTGGAGGGTTGTTGACAAGAGCTCTAGCGATAGCAACACGTTGCTGTTCACCGCCGCTGAGCTGCCGCGGGAAGTGATCTCTTCTCTCAAGCATATCGACCTCACGTAGAACATCCAGTGTCATATCTTCCTGCTTATTCTTGGTGATTTCAGGATTCGGCCAGAGTACTGCCTCAATGTTCTCGTAAGCAGTAAGATCCTCTATTAACAGGAACGACTGGAAGACGAAGCCAATCTTCTGAGCCCTTACCTTAGGCAAGTCCCGTTCACTGATGAGTGTGACATCCACTCCATCAAGAAGGATTCTGCCATCAGTAGGTTGCTCAAGTCCTGCCATCACATGCAAAAGTGTGCTCTTGCCACATCCTGAAGGACCTAGAATGGCAAGAAACTGACCCGGTTGAACTTCCAGATTGATGTCCTTTAATGCAGCCACCGTTTTCTTCCCGCGCCCGTACTCCTTGTGGACGCCTTGAACTTGGATAATCGGATTAGGCATTCTTCATTCCTCCCTCAACGCCTGCATTGGCGGTATTCTAACAGCTCTAGCCTGAGCAATCAATAACCCCGGTAGCTGTAATGCGATGATGAGGACCATTGTTGTAAATAGCGCTCCGGCCTCTATAGTGATGAAGCCCTGCAACCACGTAACAAATGAGACATCAAACAATGGTGCGAAGTACCCAACAAATCCCAGAATCTCCACACTGACCTGCATCACGAGGAAGAACGCGGCTAATGAAACTAGAATGACCTCCCCTACAAGCAGAAGCCTTATCTCCCAGTTTCCCCATGAAATGCATTTCAAAATGGCAATGTCTCTTTTTCTGAACTGCGAAATCAGGATAGCGTATAGCGTGGAAACCATCATTGCCATGCCAATCCACGGAAATGCAGCCACAAGGTCTCCTCCTACGGCCTGTAGTTGCTTCCCGACAACTAAGAGAAGCGCAGAGTAGACCATAATCCACACAAATACTCGTTTCTTGGCGCGGAACGCGAATCTGATACTTTTGAAAAGAACTCTGAAGTTCAACCAGGAATACCTCCTATTTAGAGCGTGATAGGTCGGTTAATCAGTCTACACTTAAAGTGTCTTACGTGTGCGAACGAACGGACCTGAGCTATTCGGAATCGTCGTCTTCGGCTTCAAAGATGACAGGAGTCCCATCTACCCACAACTCCCTTTTCAAAAGGTCCCTGATTGCAACTCTGATTGCCTCGGATCTCGAGGGATAAAGTCCACATTCTACAAGTTTGTCAAGACCGTTAACGTATATCTCGTTCATCTTAACCGTGATTAGCCGCATGATTCAGAGTCCTCCCGGCAAGTAGGTCTTGGAATGGAGTTGATATAATCTCTTCGAGTAACATAGACCTAGCTCCCTTGTTGCGCGCCTATATTATCGGTCTTATTTGACCGGTCCAAGGGGACAATAGCGCGAAAAAGACTAAATAGCGTCTGAATATACTCTCGACAGACTGCAATCAGACCAAATGGGGCTCTGCATCAGCCAAGCGACTGAATTGTGTTAACATTCATTGAGGATTTGGAAAACGTGTCGGAATTTGATTACATGCGCAAAGTAGTGCTGATTGGCGCTGGAGGTAGTGGCAAGACTGCTATTGTTAATCGATTCCTCACAAACAAATTCTCCGAACAGTATATTGTTACTATTGGCAGCCAATTTGCGGTTAAAACGGTCCCTGTGAACCAGAACGGCCGTGAGGTCCAAGTGAAGCTTCTTGTGTGGGATCTTGCAGGTCAGCAGCGGTTCGACTTTATCAGAAGCGCATACTACCGAGGGTCGAAGGGTGCTCTTCTCGTCTTTGATACTACACGGAAAAGTACATTCTTGGAATTACCCAAGTGGATTGAAGAAACAGAGAAGGCATTGAACCTACGGATACCCATTATTCTTCTTGCAAACAAAGTTGATCTTGAAGGGGAACGGATCATAACCACCGAGATGGGCCAGCAGTTCGCTGAAGAGAATGGTTTCAAGGGCTACTTGGAAACCAGTGCATTAACTGGTGCCAATGTCGAAGAGGCATTCCGGATTCTAGCCAAGGTCACGATTTCCTAGTTCCCCCGTAAACCACTAGATATAACTGCGTCTGCCATTCACGATATTTACTTCAGAGACGTGGTATTATGGCTGATTCAGAACTTGACTTGAAACTTCTAGAAACTCTCTGCAACGCATTCGGTCCGAGTGGTCATGAACACGAGGCTCAGCGTGTGGCTCGAGACCACGGTGCCAAGTATGCTGATGAAGTTCTCTACGACCGTATGGGATCAGTCATCTTCAGGAGAGGTGATACTGGTCCAAAGATCATGCTAGCCGGGCATATCGATGAGATTGGATTTATCATCACGCATATTGAGAAGGAAGGCTTTTTGCGATTTCATCAGCTAGGTGGGATCTGGGACCAAGTTCTTCTTGGGCATGAGGTAGTCATCAAACCCTCCCACGGTGAGGAGAAGATAATCGGAATTATCGGTGCTCCACCGCCACATGTTCTGCCTGCAGAGATGCGCAACAAGGTTTTCACGAAAGACAAGATGTTCATCGACATCGGCACAAGCTCTGCCAAGGAGGCAGAAGAGCTTGGCATACGCATTGGTGACCCCGCAGTACCTCATGCAGTCTTCCGGACAATGAAGAGGAAGCGAACGGAGAAGATGGACAACGATGATAAGTCCGAGGCAACCCGCGATGTCACACTGGGTGCCGCAAAGGCCTTTGATGACCGAATTGGTGTATTCATTCTTCTAGAGGTCTTGCGCCGATTAGCCGAGGAAAAGATTGACCATCCGAACACGGTTTATGCAGTTTCTACTACACAGGAGGAAGTGGGTCTAAGAGGTGCGAGGACTGCAGCTCAGATGCTGCTGCCCGATGTCGGATTCTCTATTGATGTTGATATCTCTGGTGACGTACCCGGCATAAGCGGACTTGCTCAGAAAATGGGGAAGGGCGTAGCAATCTCCGCAGGCGATAGTTCCATGATACCTAATCCAGTATTCAGGAAACTTGTTCTTGAGATTGCGGAAGAAATCGGCGTCAAACATCAGCCAGCATTCCTGAAGGCCGGAGGAACTGACGCAGGTAGTATACACTTATCCGGGATGGGTGCCCCCTCTATCTTCATTGGAATCCCGACTCGTCACATCCATTCCCATCACGGGATACTGGACATGAGCGATGTCGAGGCCGCTGTGACACTTCTTGTCGAAGTCATCAAGCGACTAGATGAGAAAACTGTAGCAGGTTTCACTAAGCTATAGTCAAAGAGAAACGGTACTGGTCAGCCAATTGGCGGACCAAGGATTTGGAGTGCTAAGATGGCAACAGCCACTAGCGCTCTCTTTTTCCTTCAATGAATTCATTCACATGTTTTTGTGCATCAAAGTCATCAATCTGGAATCTTGGATGCTTGAAGCTATAAGAGCTAATGCTCGAGAGCTCGCCTCCAATTCCGCGATCCTGAGCAATCTTGACAGCACGAATAACGTCAATAATGACTCCCGCGCTGTTTGGCGAGTCCTGAACTGACAACTTGAGGTCAAGGTCGATTGGCAGATCACCAAAAGCCCTTGATCTGATGCTGATGTAACAGACCTTGTTGTCCTCGAGGAATGGAACGTAGTCACTTGGTCCAATCTTAGTCGGTAGCTCGTACTCCACACAGCTCGTAACCGCTTCAGTCTTGCTGATTCGCTTTGAGGCGAGTCTATCCTCGACCTGCATGTTCTCAAAGTCCGTGTTACCTCCAATGTTCAGCTGGTACGTGTTCTCCAGGATTAGACCACGCTTGTCAAACAACTGGGCCAGTACACGGTGGAGAATTGTGGCACCAAGCTGGCTCTTGATGTCATCGCCCGCACATGGAATGCCCTTGGCTTTGAAACCCTGTGCAAGTGGGCTTTCTGGGTCTGAAACAATGAACTCAGGTATTGCATTGATAAATGCTACACCTGCATCGAGTGCGGCTTGTGCGTAGATTCTAGCACCATCGGCACTGCCTACAGGCAGGTAGTTCACAAGAACATCAGCCTTGACTCTTTTCAGTTCCTCTAGAATGCTTGAGGGGTCTATGTCTTGATCGTGTGCAAAGAATGACTCTCTCATATGCGGAGCTACACCATCAGAGATTGGTCCTGGAAGTACCGTAACGCCAGTCTTCGGGACATTGGGGAAGAACTGCACACAACAGTTGGGTTCTACCCAAATGGCATCAGCGATATCGAGTCCGACTTTCTTCCTGTTTGCTTCAAATGCCGCCACGAACTTCAGGTCCTTTGGGAAATACCCTCCAAAGTCTACGTGCATTAAGCCAGGTACCTCTTCATCTGCTCTTGCATCTCTGTAGTAGTATACACCCTGAACCAACGCGGAGGCACAATTGCCCAATCCTGCGATTGCGACTCGAATATCACCCATATTACATCACCTTTACTTAGGTATCAACCTAGGTATTCTCTAATCATAGAATAGTATCTTCTTTTAACTCTATTGAGCTAGGAATTCGGGCTCTCTTCCGATTCCGTCTTATCTTTCGAATCTTCCTTTTCAGAGCCTTCCGTAATGTAGGATGAGTAGAGTGTCTTCTTGGCGTTAGCGACTGTCTTTGGTCCAATCCCATCTATTCGCGTCCACTCATCTAGCCTTGCTATAACTTCCATGGGTGAACCGAATTTCGTTAACAGACTCCGGGCACGAACAACATTCACGCCGGGGAATCCGGCGATGAAAAACTCCTGCTCGTCACTCATTGTGTCGAGTCCTTTTCGAGTTCTGATGACAGGTAGTCTATGTTCACCTCTAACCCGCTTCTTCTGTGAACCCACAAGAGCACCATAAAGCAAACCAGCTGAATGGAGCGCGTTGTAGCCTTCCAACACCTCGATTTCCATCTCGCGAATACTCTGTACCAGCGCATCGAGTGCACTTGGGTGAATGAAGCTAGCTCTCTCCATAGTTACGAAAAAGGGCTTACCTTTGGTTTTCTTGGATGAGAATGGTATGTACACGCACTTTTTCAGGGGATCGCGTCGGATGGATAGCCAATTCTCAATCAAGACATACGGTCGCTCGTATGAACGCAGGGCTTCCAACTGCTTACTCAGACGTGGGACTCCGGAACTACTACCCTTCAGGGTATTCACTAAATCGCTAACGGTCTTTCTTTCGATGGCTACTCCGTTTTCTCCGAGGATGTCGCCAATTGGAATCTTCTCGATCGAATAGGGAATCTGTTCCTTCTCCAACATCGTCATGAGATGCTTCACTGCATTGGGCCGTTTTCCCCCT
>JAUVHR010000088.1 GCA_030593165.1 Candidatus Thorarchaeota archaeon | reverse complement strand
CCATTTTCACCTCCAATTCCTGAGCACGAAGATCAAGCCAGTGTAGGAGGTGGGGAATATAGGGAAAGTGACCTCTCTTCCAAATCTGTGTTCCAGCATCAATCGCCATCTGGACATTGCCCACAATCTGTTCCATTGTTGTCGCGGTATAAGGTCCTGCCACGTAGATTTTCAAACTCTGCATTCCCTGTCACCAATTACCCACATTTGTTAACGGTCAATCAAAGCTAGTTCACCTGATTCGCTAGGATGAATGCCAATCAATGACTACTCCAATTGCGCTAATTAGACCTTCTTCTGCCAGATATGCCTCGCCCCTTTGTTTTCGAATCCTACGGATTCGTATAATCGATTAGCTCCTTCAGTTGGAGCCGCTCCAAGAATGACAATGGCAGATGGTCTGTATTTTTCCAAACGCATTAGACTTTCGCATATAACAGCTTTCGCTAATCCGAGCTTTCTATATTCTGGGTGTGTCCCTACCGGTTCAAGCTCAGCAATCCTGCTTACCGGGTCCAATCTTGCAGTGCAAAATGCGGCAAAGTTGCCATCTGGATCTACCGCAACAACATCAAGATCCTCATGGTAAAAGGATGCAGTACAATAAATCTGCAGCAACTTCTTCGACATAATACGAATATGGGGAAAAACTGCTTTCTGCACCGTTTGATATTTCAGGAAGTCCTTTTCAATGACAGCATTTCTTATGGTATAACCATTAGGGAGCTGGTACTCCGGCACTGGCAAATCTGTGGGTCTTACTTGATTGACACCCTCAATCTCACTCTTTTGAAACCCAAGCTCTGATAATAGCGCAATTCGTTCCTCATTATAATCATTGACCACAAAGCGATATTCTATTTTATCATGCTTGTCAGTTTTCATTTCTCTGATTCGGTCCCCAATCCAGAGTACAATCTCTCTCTCGACAGAGGTATAATCAGGATGAATATGAATCCAGCATTCTCCTGAGGGTTTTACAATCGATACAGCAACGATCCTCGAAGGGGCCTTTTGTGACTCGTCGATATCCTCCCAGATCTTAACATTTTCATCTTCCTCATCTAGGTACTCTGTTCCGCCCGGACCAAATTTCATGTTCTCAAACATTGATGGAATCCAATTTCGATAGAACTTACCTGTCCTGAACGCCTCTATGAGGAAATCACGAATAGATTCGAAGTCTCTTTCCCAAGAAAAATCTCGAATTCGAATTGTCATGTTGAGTCATAAGTTCTTGAGAGTGATTCTGTTAATACTCTGCCTAGTCGTTGGACCTCATAATCAGAAACATGATGCACCTCATGTCTAGAACGATTCTCGCAAGAATTCACTTCGACTTTAATCTCGACTAAGATCATAGATCCTTTTTCCAGAAGAATATTGTAGAGAGGATGATTGCATAAGTCGTAATGAGAGCATAGCTGACAACTGTCAGCCGCACCTCATCGAAACCTAGACCTTCGATGACATCTGGAAGTAAACTCACTAGGTAGCTTGGGGATAGAAATTCAAGATCCCACACTGGGAAGAATAATGTCATGGAATACCATATTATCAGCAAAGATACGATAGCTATTGTGCCTCTGGAGATGATAGTACTCAATGCGACTCCCAAAGATGTCAACATCACAAGTGCTAATGCCGCAAACATGATTGCAGAAATCAATCCGATTAACTCGTACTCATCTCCACCCATCCTCACTGAGCCTACAACTGATATTCCAATTATCATGAAGAAGATGACAAGAACATACAGAATCCGTGATGCGAACTTTGCTAGAATGTAATCATGACGCTGTACTGACTTGCTCATTATCGAGTCCGCTAGCTCTCCTGTTTCAGATGATACTGTGCTTGCTGTAATGCCGATTATCACAAAACTCCAGATGAGAATGAAATCAGAGAAACCCTCTGAAATGGACACTGCAGGTCCTGCATATACTGCTACTGATAATATCCTCGTGACCTGAAGGAACGACCCGATTATCAACCAAACATATGTTATCTTGGTCTTGAAGAGGGGCACTAAGTCTGCCTGCAGGATGGCTAGAAATGGCATGAATCGAGTTCTAAGGTTCAATTGCTCTAAGAAATCCACGGGCCTCCTCCTCCTCAAGAAGTTTCAGAAAAGCGTCCTCGATGCTAGAATTAGAGGAGTTGATTGATATCAAATCCAGACTGCACTCTGAAACTAGTCCTATTATTTCCTGTAAAACCACTAATGCAGACGCATCAGGATCGATACTGATATCTAAGGCGAAATTTCCTCTCTGCTCGATGTTGATGACACTCTGTAAAGCTCTGGCTTTCTCAATGAAGATATTCATGTCACCATCAAGCTCAAGTCTGAGAACATTCGTTTTGATGTGCTTCTTCATCTCTTTGATGGAACCCGAATAGATGAGTCTTCCTTCACTAATGATCCCCACATGAGTGCATATCCTGTCGATATCCCCTAAGATGTGAGAGGAAACGAAAATAGTCTTCTCTACATCAAGTCCCTCAATTAGGTTGAGTGTTGATTTTCTGCCATTTGGATCAAGACCGGCAGTAGGCTCGTCAAGGAACAACAAGTCTGGATCGTTGATCAACGCTGCTGCGAGCCCCAAGCGTGTGACCATACCTGTTGAGAAGTCCTTTATCTCTCGAGACGCACTCGGTAAGAGATCGACAGATCTAATGAGTTTCGAAAGTCTCGATGTTCTTTGACTCTTTGTTAGACCAAAGAGTTTCCCAACAAAGTCCAAGTAGGTTATTGGTGTCATCCTTGGCATGAGTCTAGGGTTCGTAGGTAGATAACCAATTCTTCTGCGTAGTTCCGAAGAGTCGGCGGTCATTTTTTCACCAAAGACCCGAACATCCCCGGCGCTTGGGGATATCATCCCCAGCAGTAATCTGATTGTTGTGGTTTTCCCGGAACCATTGGGTCCAAGGAACCCATAGATTGTTCCCGTCTGAACTTCTAAATTCAGATTGTTGACCGCGATGAGATTCTGTCCAAAGATTTTCGTTAGATTCACGGTTTCAATCACATGAGTCATTCCTACTCAATCCTCACTATCGCCATCGCTATAATCAGAACATAAACCAACTAGAAAAGACTTCCCTTATCGGTTTGCATATCACGAACCCAATTTTCTTGATAAATACAACAATTACTAGCAGCAGTAGTATTTGTTCAACATGGGGAAAAGGACCAGAGAATAATTGTAGTGAGTGCACAAGAACTGCATAGGTTTAGCTCTCATATGATTGAGAAATCATACAGTTTCTCAGCCAGTTCACTGAGTAATGAGCTGTCTTCGACCTGGTCTTTCCAACGACTTGGAAGTCTAGACTCTCCATGATACGCTCCCGCAATCGCACCTGCAATACAAGCTTTTGAGTCAGTGTCCCCATTTGCATTTGCCGCCTCAAGAACAGCTTTCTCATAGGAGTCTGGATGTTTTACGCACACATAGACTGCTCCTGCAAGTGCTTCTTCTGCAACCCATCCTTCGCCCAACATTTCATGAGCCTTTCTCGAGTCTTCCTCTTCAAGTGCTGCTGGAATCAGTCCCATGCAATCCGTGAAGTCTTTGCTCATTCCCTTCGTTTCTTCCATAAGAGAATCTACCGCATCAAGGATTGGAACTCCCTCTAGTGCTCTTACTACAAGATATGCAGTACCAATTGATCCTGCAGTTGCCGCTGGGTGACCATGAGTGGCCAGAGAAGACTTTGCTGCTATTTCCATTAGCATGTCCATCTTGTTTTTGTATGCTAGCCCTATCGGTGCGGAACGCATAGCAGTTCCACATCCCTTCGAATCGTTATTACCCGATTGACTCCAATGCAAACCTTGCTTGAGTCTGGCAACGGATGACGTGCATGTACGTCCCGGGGACCTTCCTGCTCTAGTTTGGTCTCCCCATTTCACGAACTCGTCAGCTATACTATCAAGCACACTCTCTGTATCTGCGCCTTTTGCATGTAGAATTCCAAGTGCAACAGCAATTGTCATCTCCGTATCATCAGTATATGAACCGGCGCGGAGACCTCGGAAAGCATGAAACTCTAGCACTCCATCTGGTGGGAATTGTATTCTGATTTCATCATAGGTCATGAACTCGGTTGTGGCACCCAATGCATCTCCTATTGCAAGTCCTAGCATACTTCCCTTGTACTTGTCTAGCATCTCCTTCATCATTACGAACTCCATCTGCAATAGTGAGGGGTCTCCACTGCGATTTATATCATTACAATCATTGGAGGTACTATGAAAAGTCACACAAAATATCTGACCTTCAATGTACCTAAGAGAATGGATTTTGTACATATCACACCGGAAGTTCAAAAAACCGTATCAGAAAGCGGAGTTCGTGAAGGATTGTGTCTTGTGAACGCTATGCACATCACAGCTAGCGTCTTCATCAATGATAATGAAGGTGGTCTGCACAGTGATTACAAGCGCTGGCTAGAAGAACTAGCTCCCCATGAACCCACAAGTCATTACCAACACAATCGTACAGGAGAGGACAATGGGGATGCACATCTCAAACGACAGATCATGGGACGTGAAGTTGTTATTGCAGTCACAAACGGAAAGCTGGATCTTGGGCCTTGGGAGGCTATTTTCTACGGAGAGTTCGATGGACGGCGTTCTAAGCGTGTCTTAATCAAGATTATTGGGGAATAGTCAAAGATTGATGCAGGTTAAGGCGTAACATATGAACAAACGAATCAAATCCATAATTCAAGGCCTACAAGCTGATGATTCTAGATAGTCATTTCTTTCCTTTCTTCTTCATTAGATGGTCGTACCAGCTCTTAGCCATATCTCGTACTTCTGCATCATCATCCTTAAGCTGTTTCTTCAGAGCCGGAATTACTCTTGGACTCTTGAATTGAGCAAGGTAGCTTGTTGCAATTAACCTGACCCGCGGATGCTCATCCTTCAACAGTCTTAGTAACGCTTCAAATGCTGCCGATCCTCCAATCCTACATGCTCCTGCTATAGCATTCGCTCTGACTGCCCAATATTCATCCTTAGTCGCTTTAAGCAGTGCCTTGAGAGAACGTTTGTCCTTAAGCTCTGCAAGAGACCAAGCTGCATTTCCACGAACCATCTTGTGTTCATCACTAAGTGCTTCAATCAATGCATCTACTGCCCTGCTATCACGAATTCTTCCCAATGTTCCGGCAACGCCTTCTCGCACATGCCACTTCAAACTCTTATCCTGGAGAATCTCAATGCATCTATCAAATGCAAGATGACCCATTTCCCCTAAGGCGATTTCAGCACTCAATCGTACTGACTTTTTCTTGTCACCGAGTGCTTGGATAAGTCCTTCAATGTCATCAGGATTTCTTAGCTCAACATGAATATAGTGTGTGTATGACCGGGAACCTCTTCCGTGCGCGGTTATTGCCCATTCAACCAACTTTCGCATCTTTTCATCACCATCATTACGCACTGCAATCAAAGCTGTCAAAGCTTTGTCGCCACCAAGGTATCCAAGAGAATATACTGCATTATATCGAACATTACCTATCTCGTCCGACAAAGCAACGATGAGTTTGTCCACTACTCTTTCACGAAGAGATGATTCGTTTTTTAAAGCCTTTACACTTGCAGCCCTCATTATTCCATAAGATGCGTTCATTCTTACCCTGCTTTCTGGGTCAAAAAGGGCTTTCAATAAGGGGTCTACGCTACGAAGATCACTCGAATCAGCAAACTCTGCCATTGAATGCGTTGCGTTGATTCGAACCGGTGCGTAATCATCTGTTAGCATTGCATTTTCTAATACAGAAATAACCTCACCTCTGAGATTGAAATGTCTCTTTCGATAAATGTATAGATTTCCCAATGCCCATGCAGTGTTCAGCCTGATTATCCTGTGATCATGGTCAATTATTTCCAAAAGGGGCTTAGTAGCTCTTGCATCACGAATCATCCCAAGGGCTTCGATTACTCCAATACGTACATTGAGATGTTTGCTACTCAAAGCATCCAGAAGTAGAGAAAGGACTCCCTCTCCAAGGTTTCCCAAAGTCTTCGCTGCAAACTTGCGAATTACAGGATATTCATCTTCCAAGGCCTGTAACAAATGGATAGCTGCTGAGGGAAGTCCTGTCTTCCCTATAGCTTTAACAGCTTTATCTCTTGTAGCACGATCGCTTTCAGACAGATCAGTACGCAATTTTACAATTCTTAGAAGATCCTTCGCAGTTTTAGTGACACCTTTGATTTTTTGTTCTATCACGAATTTTAGAAATGTAGCTATTGCAGTAATCTGTTTTTGTGATGCTGGAATAACCGTGAACAACTTGAGATAGGCTTTGATCTCTTCAGCATCAAACATTTCTGGGTCATTTTTCGTTAAAATCTGGACCAGTTTCTTTGCTACCGGAGCTCCACTACTTGCTAGATATCCTAGGGCTTCAAAAGCTGGCTTGGCAAGGTATTCCGTTTCTTCCGTCATGTATATTCGAATAATTGGGGGTATAGCTTGCGATAGACCGGTTCTAGCTAGAACCCGTATTGCTTCTCGGCGTCTGTAGTCTCTAGTATCCTCTGAATCAAAAATTCTCACTAATAGTTTGACAACCCTTCGGTCATCCAATGACACTTCTGCCTCCTTGAGTGCAGAAAGGATTGATGATCTTGCATCTGCATCTTTCAAGGCTAAAATAAAAGTCTCGACCGCTGTCATTCCCATTAAAGCAAGATCATCCCACTCTCTTCTTGCATACAGGTATAATGAGGTCTCACCATCTGTAGATGGCTGCCAACCCAGTTCTTCTAATGCCTCAGCAGCCATTCTTCGAACACTTCCATCATCATCTACAAGAACTGCTTGAAGCGCTTCTATTGCACGAACGTCTTGAAATCTTCCCAATGCCCATGCAGCTTTCAATCTGACCTCATATTCGCCTTGATGGAGGTCCTCAATCAAGGCATCAAAAACTTGCAAATCTCCAAATTTTGGTAATGCTTCAATTATCCGTGCGCGGACGGCTGGACGTTTCTCTACAAGTGCATCAACAAGAACTTGACCAGATTGGGATCCACCAATTTGCTCTATGATATCGATAATTGCTATGCTAACGAATTCCTCTTCACTAGTTATCCGAGGAGCCAAGAAAGGCAATCCGGGTACTCCCACATCAATTAAGGCTCGTTTAGGTGATTCATATACATATCTACTAGATTCAATTACGATGGATATGAGACGCTCAATAGCCTTCTCTCCGCCTAGCTTTCCGAGTGCTTCTATCGCGGTCTCTCTGACATACCGTGATTCATCTTTTGTAGCTTTGACAAGGAAAGGATCCACTGCCCTCGTATCTCCAAGTTTACCCAGCTGGTTCGCTGCTATTTCACGGATGAAATCATTTTCGTGTTCCAGCAATTGTATGAGACTATCAAACGAAATCACTTCAAAGAGGTGCAAATCAATCTGATTTGGAGATGTCTGCGACTGCGGTGAAACGTCTTGAAAACTACGTGCTGATACTATACTAAATTGCACATTTCCTTCAGGAGATACGCTATCAACCCAGCGTCCAGATTGAACACCCCAGACTCCGACGTCTGTATATTCACGTTCGATTTTGGTGTGGACCAAAGCCCATTTTTTGAGTTCTTCAAAACTGGACACACTTTTTGGAGCAGTTTCAGCCTTTCCAATCCAATCATGGATTACATGAGCTGAATAGGGGTCTCCACTTGCGCGATCAGTCGTTCGATCCCAAGTCGCTCCCTCATAATCTGCTTCAGAATGTACCCATATCCAATCTCCAACTATATTTGTCTTAATCTCAACTTCAGGTGGGTCATCCTCTTCGAAAGATGCTCCATAACTTCCTTGTACTCCAACAACTTCATCAAGTAAATCCTGTTGAAATTTCTCTGAGAATTTCATTTCGATTCCTCACGCAAAGTGTGGGAGAATCTTGGATGTCCTATTGCTGACAATGGGTCCTTCTGGTAATAAATTTAATTCCGAATAGACTCTCATAAGTAGCAATTCACGTTCTAGTTCCTCTAGACGTTCATTGAAACGTCGATTGAACTCTGCAAGTAGGTCGGATAGCTTCCAAACCAAGCGCGTTTGTTTACTAATAAAAAATAAAAACTCGAAATCAATCTACATGAATCAAGATGAATGATACTAATTCAGAAGAACGCAGTGAGAACGTTTCCTGTATATTCTGTGCCGGCTTGGCTCTTGCTCTTATAGCTACAATACCAATTATGGTATTCTTACACCTCTCGGTGCAAGAGGGTGTTATACTCTTTCTAGGTACAATAGTCGTTGCTTTTGTCTTACTCTATGTTTATGACCGAAGGGCTCTATCCAAGGTTATTGATATGATCTCTGAATAAGGTTTCATAATTCTACAGGTGAAAATTGTTGGACTCTGAATCCCCTAAATTGGATAGAAGCTTCATTGGAAAAGAATACCGGACTAGCCCCAAGATTGCAGAAGCAGAGGAAATGATGCAATATGCTCGGGCAACAAATGAAACAAATCCTCGTTACTACAATATCGATTCTCCTGAAAACTTGATTTCGCCGCTTCTTTATCCTGTTGTCTTTATACCAGGAATTCTGAGTCTGCTTGTAGATGATGCAGAGGATATGAATCTAGACATCCTACGAGTTGTTCATGCAGAACAAGAAGTGTGGTGGAGCGGCCGAATTCGTCCTGGCGATCAAATCATCTCCACAGCAAGCATAGTTGGCATAGAGCAACGAGGTGTAAATGAGATGTTGGATTTGCATATTAAATTCACACGTGAGGATGTCACATTGGTAGAGATGGATTATCGGTTGATGATGAGGGGTATGAAGAAGCCGGAAGAGAAAAAATCCAAAAGTTCCCGCCAAACCTCAGCTCATGGAGAGAAGCTAGCCGAACGTTCGATCGTGGTTACTGATGACCAAGGTTTGAGATACGCAGAAGCATCCGGTGATCACAATCCAATTCATGTCAATGATGATATTGCTAGGAGTGTTGGCCTTCCTGGAGCCATTCTCCATGGATTATGTACAATGGCTTTTACATCACAGGCGATTGTGGAAGACCTCCTTGATGGAGATCCAACTAGACTAAGATACATGAAAGTTCGTTTCTCAAGACCAGTCTTCATGGGAGAAACTCTAACTACAGAAGTTTACGATGCAGGATTTCAAGAGGACGGGCTCCATGTTGTTAACTTCGAAACGAAGAATCCGTCCGATCAACCTGTCTTAACAAACGGAATTGCAAAATTCACACGATGAAATGATACAACCAGCACATCATCTACCAGGAACTTCCTGTAGCTCAATAGTGGACTTCGACATCTGAAATCAAGTGCATAGAATAAGAAGACTTAATCTTGCGAGTATGTGAAACAATCGAGGTGTTTGGGTTGGATTCTATTGACCGAGGTATAGTATTTGATCTGCGGAGAAACTGCAGAACGACATACACAACCTTGTCCGATAAATATGGCATTAGCCCGAACGCTATCAAGAAGAGAATAGAACGGTTAAGGGCTAAGGGAATAATCGAAAGATACGTTGTTCAGTTGAGCCTGGCAATGGCAGATCTAGAGCACCTCTTTGTATTGATATACACAGACAAATCAGTCGATGATGAGACCTTAGCAGATTTGGTCTTCTCTCATCAATCTGTTAAGTCGGTGCAGTACGACTCAACTGGTACTTGCGTTACCCAAGCTGAGTTCTCCGGAATTGACGAGTTGAATGACTTGAGTCGCTTCTTTAGAGGCCTGGAGAGTGTTCGGGATGTTGAATTGCATCCTCTTCCTCTTGAAAGTGGTCAGAAAGTATCTCTATCCAATCTTCAACTAAGAGTTCTCGGAGCAATGGTTGATGATCCACGAAAGCCAATTTCTGAAATTGCAAGAAGTGCCGGATTAACAACTCGAAGAGTTCGCAGAATTCTTGGGAACCTAGTAAATTGTGGAGGTATTCAATTCACAATTCAGTTTGATTTGAGCAATGCGGATTCAGTCTACATAGCTTTTAGATTAGGATGGAATGAAAGGGATGTTACTCCCGCTGAGATTGGAAGAATCTTACAAGAAGAATTTCCCAACGAATTTATTAAATCATCCATTTCTGCTACTGAACCTCTGATGTGGTGCGACTTTCTAGTTGGCCATACTAGTGACTTGGAAACAATCTCTGTACACCTGAGGAAAATACCCTCTGTTGTGATTGAATCAACAATTCTAATTTATCCTCCAAAGAGGCGACGAAATCTGCGTGAGCAGAGGTTGCGTAATCTCATAGCAGATGCTGGATTGTAATCTTCAATTTTGAAAAACAGAAGACTGCTCCCACAATTGTTCAGCATTGCTGCATAATCAATCAGTAGTTTCCCGGCGAAGAACGTATTCAGGGGTTTCAGAAGTCCAAGTTGTCTTGTTCTGTTTCCTCACTTGCTCCCGCTTTCAGTCGCAGATAGTTCGAGTAACTGCCCGCAATAAACCAGGCTATAGTGAGAATGCCCACTAGTATCCAGTATTCCAATTGGGGGAATGCAGGTTCAGTGATTATACGAAGCGATGTCAAGACAGCGATGAACATGATTGGACGGACCACATTCCAGAGTGTATATACCTTCACTGGCTCTTTATCTCCCATATCCCATATGAAGCCGCAGAATAAGAATATCAGTACAATATAGTATGTACCGAATATGATGTTGGGGAACAGCAATTGAAAAACTAAGATTCCCACTAAAATGAGAACCAGAATAATCTGAATTACTCTTGTCTGATTCATTCCTTCACCACAACTGACTTCCACTGTTGCACATCCTTTCTTAATAAAAGTACAGTGTGAAAAATGCTACCAATCCGAGTTTTTCTGGATAACCCGTTTTTGTATTTTGAGAGTGAACCTCAACTATAAGGAACTTCATCATCCTTTCTCTTTGTTCTTCTACTTCTTCAGAACATATTCAGGGGTTTCAGACTGTTGGCGTGAGTTCTCAGCTATCCACCAGATACATTCCATCAGTTCTTCGGAGATGAGAGAGAGAGCCCTATAGATTCCTCTTCTCCAGGTTCTGTAG
>JAUVHR010000098.1 GCA_030593165.1 Candidatus Thorarchaeota archaeon | reverse complement strand
GAAGCGTTGCCATGCGAGTCACCTTGACACGCTTTGATAACTACCCATCAAATAGAGATTTCCCTTGCAGTTTTCGAACATTGAGTACAGCCGTCACAGTGCAAGAGCCTTTGCTTGATATGACAACACATGGGACCACAGCATACGCCAGTCTTCATGATAGTATGTCCAGACAATTCAAGGAAAATATCTACAGGGGATGGAGGATATAGTTTGTATCACTTTACCTTGACAACTCTAGGTCCCGCGAGAAACAAACCTCATCCTCATGGACCAGCTGATGCGCTCGATTGTATATATGCACGTAGTCTACGAGACTGACGAATCATATCCCATACAGTTGCGATGAGCTGCAGCAAAATGATTGCTGTCAACCGGTCGTACCCTCTGACATGGCTCATTGGATTAGGCAACATCAGAAGATACAGAAGGAATCCAGTTGGGACCAGCCACAGAGCGAAAATCAAGATGCAAATACTAAGCCGAAGCCTCTCACGGTCATCGGACAACCCGATTCTAATTGCTAGGTACAGGAACCCGCAAAGCAAGGACCACCCTATTATCGCAAAAGGCACGGGGAATATCCAAATGAACGGCGGTAATGCTTGTTGAATCACTGCTCTATCGCCTCCATTGTTTTGTGCGTCACAATCCAGATGGTGATTGAGTTGAGAATGCATCCAGTCAGCATGAGAACAAGCCCAACGACGAGATGCTTCTTGTGCATACTAGATTCCTCGCATTGTCATTCAATAATGCATGCAAATAGACTTGAGTCTAGCTCTAGAACCGGGTTTGTTATATGCCATAGCGAAAAAAGATCGCTTGCAGAGGATGGAGATATACACCATAGGCCGCGACGATGCGTTCCTCTCGTAGCGAAAATAATGCACAAGCCTCCGAGCCAGTGCCTATATCTTAGGAATCAGAGTTATTGGCAACCGCATGCATATCATCCCAAGGAATTAGGTTTCCTGAGCCGCTCTATTCGTTTCACCAGTTCTTCTTGCCGTACCTTCCGCGTGTCCATAGGCTCTGTCATCTGAATGAGCACGTCTATGGGTCCCTCCTCTGCACTGGTCTTGGTGGCAAGGTCCAACTTGAAGAAGAGAGGGCCGAAGAGTGTTCGTCCCTTTTCCTTGATGTATTTGGTATGGTACTCGATGGTGATTTGTTTCTTCAGAAAGCCATAGTCTGAACGAATGCCCCGAATTCTGTCCAGATAGATGTAGTCTAGTGACCCCAAGAAAGGTTGGGACTCTAGGTCATCGTAGAGGATTCTGTATGCTGTGGAGTCGTGAGTGAGTGGTCCCTGAAGCACGCCCACACATATCAAACGCCGGTCCGTGAGGAATAAAAAGCCCATGCGAATATTTTCCCTGTTCTTTAGGGACATGTCCACTGAGTCATAGTAGCGCGGCACTTCTCCTTCCATGAAGACACCGGCCTGTGAAAGCGCCTCCGCAATGGCCTCGGGAATCTTGTACACGAAACTTGGAGCCTTTTCATCCTGTCCAACGCGCTCCAATCGAAACGCAGGGGGACTCACACGACAAACCGCAGATGCCATCATTAGGTAGAGAAAAGCGTTGCCGTCTCCTTGAACCAGTTGTTCCAACGCCCATGATATTAGTTGCTCTGAGTCCTCCTGTGCTGGAATGACTGATGTCTTCTTGAACAAGAGCTTCGCTATAAGAGACCGAAGCTTTTTGTCCCGCTTCTTCATGTCGTCTACAGCAATCGCCTCCGCTGCCTTTTGCATCATTTCGGAATTGTCCATGGCAAATACCTAACCTGTGAAAGCTCCACCCAGAGTCACAGATAGCTCTAAGCAGTCACATGCAAATTCTACCGAGGTTGCGGCCTTAAACGCTTGCACTATCGAGCCTTTGGCTGAAAAGAGCTTCCATAACTCGTAGATGTTGCCAAGCGCATGCTCAGCCCACCACGGGCGGTTCTCTTCCATGAACTGCATGTCCATCGCCCCCTCTGCTGCCTGCATCTCTGGAATGGTATTCTTTGCGGTGAAAGCCTGTCGCGTTCTCAGGATGATAGTTGCCATAATTAACCCCTGAATAAGGAGCTCGGCGGCGACTCCACCATCGCCCCAACTGTTGCGCATCGCTCCGAGAGCCATGAACACCACTCCGCAGCTAAGATGTATTGCAAGCCGTGCTGCCCACCTTGCTGCTACTGTGACGAGTTGTCGGGTGGTCATTCCACCCAATGTGGATAGGAAGGAAACGCTCGTGCCTTGGCTCATGGTGCTTCCACCAGTCGCGACTTTTGTAGCCACACCCCTTAGTCCGGCAAAGCCGCTAAAGACGCCCCCTAGGACCATGAAGGTCAACTGCACGAGAATTATGTTAACCAGATGATTGCTATGGAAGTGGTAGTATGAGAAGGCCTCGAAGTTCTCACCCTCTATCCAAGACAGATTCTAGTATTGGAATCTAGGAGCGCCGTGCAGAACATAGTCAAGAGAGTGCGCAAGACCCCTCTCGATGAACGATTTCTCGAATGCATGGGTGCAGATCATATCCAGACCAAATATGTACAAGGGCAGTCCTGCACCGAACCCAATTCCACTGACCATCATGAAAGCCCCAGCACCAGCCATTACTGCCCCCGTGGTTATCAGAATAGGCTTCATGTACACCTGATTGACCTCAAACTGATTCCACTTGGACTTGTACTCAGCCGCGTACTCGTGGTCGGTCGTCATCCTCAAGTAGTCGTAGTCGAAGTGGACGAGATTGGCCATGTGGCCGGCGACATCTCCCGCAAGGATTGTGGATGGGTCCTTCTCGAAAATTGCTGTGACAAGCAGAGGCGTCTGAACCGCATCAATTCTGTTCAGGATGAAACTCCAGACAATAGAAGTAAAGCCAATGGCAGAGAGATTCTTTAAGTGTCAAATCTCTTTTTACAGAGATTTATCCCTGATTGCACTTCTGATTGAAATGTCTACTGAGTCCTGAATACCCATGAATATCCTTAACAATCGATATTCTATTTGGCGCAAACTGAGTTTCTCAATAGACTCATGATGCTAGTTTCCTGAACTGCTAGTTCATCATTTCCGTTTATCCATAAATCTGCAGATTCAGCAATTTTCATTGTATCTTGCTCGACTGGATGACTCGAAAGTGCTACGAATTGTTTCAGAGTCAATAGTTGGTCTTCAGCTCTGTTACGTTCCCGATATCTTTGATATCTCAGTCGCTTATCGGCTTCAATGAATACGATGAAACAGCTACCATAAATGCGTCGAAGTTCATGCACGACACTCTCATGTCTCACTCCATCAAATACATGAATCCTAGAATTGGGACTGAAATATTCAATACATTCCCTCAAGAAGACTTCGGGACCCAACTCTCTAATCAAACGATTGCCAAGATTCTGGCAATTCTCTCTGGAGGGTGTAATGTGTAGGATTTCAGCTTTGTATCTGATGAATTCTCCAAATGAAACGAGTCCAAATCCATGATTATCCACTAGATGCGTGGCAAGGGTAGTCTTTCCGGAAGATATCTCCCCCGAGATACCTATAGCACAACACTTTCTAGTATCCATCGTTCGTTTCCTTGGCTAGGCTTCGAGGACTGTTTGACACATCCGGTCATCTTCCGATGTTGAAAGCACAATCCAGGGTCGCCTATCAGTCTTCCTGAGTTCTACTGCCTTAATTGGGCATACTTCTTGGATATGTATCAAGGTTCCGAATTTGCTGTTCTTCTTTCGTTCATAGAAGGAGTCCTGAACTCTCAGATACTCGTTGTTTTTCCTAATGATCTCTCCAGCATCACCTTCCTCCAATGGTCCGAAGTACTCCACATTCGAAACAGTCATTCCTGCAGTTATTGGACCACCGCTTTTCTTGAGGAGAATAATATCTTTGGCTCTCACTTGTCCGAATGGAGAAACACGGTTTGCTGTAAATCTTGATTCCATCCGTTTTATACCTTTGATGATATAGTCAAGATATGGTTGAACCATGACTGCAATATGCCCTCGAACTCCTACTTGTTGGCATATGGATGCAAGTTCGAGAGCATCAAGAGAATCGTATCTCTGAAGCAATTCGCTTAGTTCATGAAGAGGCTGTGCTTTAGCACCACTGTAATCCAAAGTCTGTTTCCCCAGCAAAAGGAACTAGTATCTTACATAAGTATTAATCGGGTCAATCCAAACTAACCTTATCTATTGGAAGCAGACGTTCTCTCTCTGAGAATCGCGACTCAAGAATGCAACGCCACTCTCTATGGACATCATACTGATTTTGCAACGCTCTCCTCCGTGTATCGGTCATTCTCAGCTTCGTGGGTGAGAAGGCCTCTATTTTCAGTGGCACAGTACGAAGTGGCAGGTTTGGATGTATTTTCTGAAGTCTGTCCACAAAGGCATTCATCCTTATTTGCAGGTCATTTATTTGCTCACTTGTGAATGTTACATATGCATACATATCAAAGCCGAAATCGAGAAAACTTGAGAAAATATCAAACTGCGCATCGTATCTTTCTGGTGGTGCAGATGTATTGAAGGAGAATGAGCTTGGGTCAAATCCCTTGAAGCAACCTACACGTGCATATTTCGGGTATTCAGTCATTCTAGAAATCTGATTCTCTGATAGGAATCGCTTGAAGAAATCTATACTTAGGTTATCGTCATTCCAGAGAAAGACATCCCTTTCAAGGCCCCTTTGTATCAGTGCCTCCATCATCCATAATGTCCACTCGGGAGCAATATCGGGCTGCCCTCCAGATAAATCAATAACATCAGGACTACTCTCTTCCTGTAACATTAATTCAATTAGCTGCTCAGCAGAAAAGAATTTTGAATTTGCCCTATCCGCGTTTTTTCGGTCTGCGTCCACAAAGCAATACCAGCAATTCCAATTGCACGCTGCAATCTGGAAAACCTGAGCTTTTAGCGTATCATCCGGTGATCGACCAAGAGCTGTCGCAGCGGGAAGATTGGGAAGCGGGTCTGCCGACCAATCATCATACCGATGAATCTTGAAATGTCTGATTCGTCCATACCCCTCACAGTTCGGAGGTTCTGATAGATCCTTTTGTTGTTCTGAACCCATTAAGTTGGCAATCCGGACCATTTTCCCATCAATGTTCAGCGATTTCTCTCTCAGAGCCCATTCATAACCCATCAACTTTAGCTTTCCCCGGCACACCTAAATGCGCTGCTAGTAATAATGCGGGGGGCTGATAAGATAAGTCTTGAGTAGATTACTTCCTGTGCATCGAACCTCAACTAGCTTGAGATCGAAACTAGTCTTTTCAAACGGTCGTTGATGTCAATGATAGTGAATTGCAGTTACGGTATTTCTCAAGATGAAGAAGTTCTCGACCATGTCTAACATCAATACGAACATTCGCTCTTGTGGTCTGGTAAGAATGATGGAGGTCACACAGAGCCGGTCGCATAGCAATATTTAAATGTAAGTTCAACACAACAATTTTGTTGTGTATGATTCCCCAATTTCAGCGCAATGGAAATTTACCACCCGGGATTCATATAGCGAGTTTCGATGAGGTTTGTACTAGGTTCGGAACTAATGAACATCGAAAACGCCTTCTGATGGGAATGAGAGATGCATTTCAAGCTCTTAAGATAGCAAGATGTACCCGGGTTTACGTAGATGGTAGTTTCGTTACTACTAAGGAGTTTCCAAACGATTATGATTGTTGCTGGGACCCAATGCATGTTGATATTAATTTGTTGGATAGAATATTCACTGATATGTCCATTATAGGAAGGAAGAGGCAAAAAATGAGATTTGGAGGTGAATTTTTTCCTAGTTCAACTATTGAACTGGGTTCTAACAGGCCTTTCTTATCTTTTTTTCAGACTGATGCTAATACTGGTGAACCCAAGGGAATTATAGCAATAAAGTTAGGTGTGTTACCATGATCAAGAATGAACGGCAGTTAAGAATAACGAAAGCAAGATTAGATGAGTTCAAAGAATATCTTTCGCTCCTTGTGAAAAGGAAGAAAGATAGCAAAATGCCTGAACTAACAGCTATTGAGGAAAATGCCATACGAACGCAAATCAAGGAACTTGAAGAGCAAATTGAAGAATATGAATCACTTTGGGGAAGCCATACACCAATACCCATTTTGGAGAATTTTGAGGAAATTCCAAGAGCTCTTATAAAGGCTCGTATATCTCTTGGCCTAAGTCAGAGAGCTCTAGCTGAAAAAATGGGGTTAAAAGAACAACAAATTCAGAGATATGAATCAGTGGGCTACAAATCTGCTAGCCTAGCAAGAGTCGCTGAATTTGTTCGTGTGTTAAACGTAAGGGTTTCTAATAAGGTATTATTGTCTACAAAGGGTATCACCTTCAGGGACTTTATTAAAAGAATTGGAGACGCAGGATTAGAACCAGATTTCATTATCAATGAAATACTTCCAGTCAAGACAAAAATAGAAATACAAACAAAGGGCAAAAACCAACAAATAGATGAAACAGGAATCATGATTGCTGAATACTTAGGTCCAATTTTTGGTTGGGATCCTAATCAAATTCTAGGTCAAGAGGCGATCCAGATTGATATGGGTAACTTAGGCCATACAAAGTTCAAAACCCGAAAGAATGCCAATAAAGCTCTTCTGCTGACACAAGCTTTTTACACTCACTATCTGGCTTTGCTTGTTCTTCAAGCATGCAGTAAACTCCCAACCAAACGCTTACCCAAAGACCCCTATGAAATTCACAAATTGATAGTCAAGGATGACCAATCAATTACACCTGAAAAAACATTGAGGTACATTTGGAGTCTTGGAATTCCTGTTATACCACTCACGTATTCTGGAGGATTACAAGGCTCACATTTTAAAGAAGGCAATAGAAACGTCTTGATTTTAAATAATCAAACAAGCTACCAAGCAAGATGGATGTTTATTTTATTTCATGAATTGTGGCATGCTATCCAACATCAAGATGATACTCAACAGAAGACATTGCTATTAGAGGATTTTCAACCCTTATCGAAAGAAGACAAAATCGACAACGAAGAGTATATAGCAAATAAATTCGCGGGTGCTGTTTTGTTAGGTCGCAACCCAAACGAGTTGATTCGAATGTGTGTCGACGAAGCGCAACATGATCTAGTGAATTTGAAACAAACTGTCCAACGAATTGGACAGAGAGAGAATGTTCCAGTTGATGTTTTAGCAAACCTTGTTGCTTTTAAATTAGCAGAACAAGGAGTAAATTGGTGGGGTACAGCCAACAAACTTCAGACACTGAGTTCAAAAACACATCGAGTTGCCAAGAAGATCTTGATTGAATCCATAGATCCAACCCTTCTCACTCCTCCAGATTTTGATTTACTAAGTAGAGCTGTAAGTAGAATAGAGGCGAATAGGCATGAGTAAGGATAAGAAACCCACTGAAGACTGGCTGGACGATGAGCCACTTGAGAGTATTAAATGTACAAGCACAGACTGTGAAAATGATCTCCATTGCTTTAGAAGAAAACGACCAAAAAATGAATCATATAGGAATGTGGAGTGTATAGAATGTGGAGCGAATCTAATTGATTGGGATCGTCTCGATCAGCTGGATTTATCTGATATTGAATACACAATCCGCTCCCTCAACCTCGAGTTGTGGCGTTACTATTACTGGCACAAAAATATAGATGAAAGAGCAATTCTTCACGCACGAACGAGAGGAATAGATGAGCTAATTCCTTGGACAGTCAAGAGACTAACGAAATCACTTGGTCGACCATCAAAAGACTTGTGGAGAGACGGAACACAGACTCCCCGAACTGGTAATGTAGTGTACTACGCACAGCATGCAACTGCGTGTTGCTGTAGAAAATGTATAGAAGAATGGTATGGGATAAATCGAAATCAATCACTAAAAAGTGAAGAGATCAACTACTTTTCAGAACTCATAATGCAATATATCCATAGAAGGCTTCCAGACCTCTTGAAGACTAATTAACACCTAGAAGAAATTTACCTTATGGAGCGCAAGCATGAGAGCAAATCAACCAATCTGAACTCTTCATGTAACACTTCGAGAACTGAGGGGGTGTCATCAATAGGGAAAGAGTCAACTCTTGACTCCAGCCTCTTGATTTCATTTTGCAGTTCATCTGTTGTCCAACCACTAAGGGGTCTCTCATTCTCATTCAAGGAGTATCACTCCAGACCTTCCGAATATTGTGGGACTTGATCCACTCAACACACGGTTTCTTTTGAATCCCATGTCTTCCAGCAGTACAAGGCTCTAACGTGATAATGAGATCAGTGCCGACAAACCGCCTGTCATCGTCACCGGTTCTAGCGAGAGCAATGTACTCAGCATGATCGCCACTGCCAACTTCGTTCCTGTGTGCGATTTCAAGTGGTTGGCCATCCTTTACTATTACAGCGCCCACCTTTGGGACTTCATGTTTGGCTCGACCTGGTTCTGGTGCACATAACTCAGCTTGTTGAATCGCCTGTTTGAAGTGTTCTATCGTCACCTTGTTAGGGTTATCCTTCACGCACCAATCATCACTTTCAGGATAGTCACTAGTCATATCGTCCCCCTTTGAATGGATACTTCCCTGTAGTTCTTATGCATTTCGGGTCCTCATGCAATAGAAAAGCAGCGTACCGCAGGACCACACTCCTTACATATTAGGTCGAGCGAGTGAATGGCAAGAGATTGTTCAGGGTCACTCTGCCAGTCGGTCCGATAAGTGAGGTCAGGGACGACCCAAAGGAGCGCTACCTGCATGGTACGTTTCTGATCAGTGAGAAGTCTGTTGGGTTCTTCTTCTCCAAAGAAACTGAGCCTTTGAGGTGTCCTTTCTGCGACTCGATGGTGCCGTTACAGACCAAGTCGTGTGAGTGTGGGGCTGTTTACGAAGTAGTAGACCCGCCTGCAGAAGCTGCAGAGAATCAGCGCATTGTACATAACTACGATGTTGGTCTTGGCAGAGTGGTTGCTACTCTGCATCACCGTGCTGGTGAAACCCTCCCTGAGTCTGGCCTCATGGATGTCAGGTTCAGCAGAAGTAGGGACTAGGTGACCGAAAAGAAGGCACTCTGTGAATACTTATAGACTCCAACTGGGTATAGGTATGCGGTGGTAAGGGCTCCAACAGGGACTAGTTTTTCGTTACATGCCCTCAATTACGAAACTCCCCCCTCCTACAATGGTCCCTCTGGATTCCTGCCGCCCACCATTGAATCAGTGATTGACCATTTACCTCGGAGTTGACTGTCCCTCTTGTTTACGGTTTTGGGCCATGGACTATAGTCTTTATGATCTCCAATGCGCGCTCTTGCTTGTCCTTGTGTTTTATGCGGTGGCTCTTGCTTATGCCAGATGGATGAAATAGAGCAAAGCAAGGGTACTCTTTTCCATCAACCAAGTAGGTAGTGTTTTTCTTGTCTTCCCTTCCGACCATATCATGAATATGGTTGCGCTTGAAGAACCATACTGCAGCAGACTTTCCCAGAGCAATTATTATGTCTGGTTCAACTGCGGAGATGGCTCTTGGAATGTATTCCTTAGAACAGTGCTCGAACGCCTTGTTCCTACTTTTCCCAGGGGGGTAATGGCAGTTCGCCCGCTGAATCCAAAATAGTCGTTTAGCGGCTTCGTCGGGTGAAAATTCGAGCCATTCAATCAGCGTTTTCGTGGTTCCAGCGACATTATCTATCCATCCAGTACTATTTATCCATGCCTTGCCTAAGCCATTCTTCCACGCATCATCAAGGGGCATCTCACTGACTATGAGGATGTCGGGATTCTCTGCACTGTACACAGCAGGCATAAACTCAGGCTTTGGTCTGCAAGCCTTGCAGTCTCGAATCTTCTCCAGAAGCTCATTGATCTTGTCTTTCTTTGAAATCGTCATCACCATTCATTGCATTGCTTGCTACTCTCATTTGCGTGTTTCCGTGTTGCACAGGAGCAATAAAACGAAGGGGGCTGCGAGTAAGCATTGAGAAAAATGGGGATTGCTTGGGATGGAGGTATGGTTTGTACATTTTTACCTTGACAACTCTAGGTACTGTGCGAAAACCGCTTTTAGTCTGCACGCCTTGGACATTAGTAGCGGTGAGCTGAACACCTCGCCGAAGCTTGGTGCTTACACCCCCGCCCTATTTACCTTGTCTTCTACAAGAGTCC
>JAUVHR010000339.1 GCA_030593165.1 Candidatus Thorarchaeota archaeon | reverse complement strand
ACAAGCATCCAGAACCTACCATTGTCTGAGTCAAATGTACATAGTTGGATTGCTGATTACTGTCAACAATGTGGTCTCTGCATAAAGCAATGTCCACCTAATGCAATTCTCGAAGAGTCCATAATCCATCCTTCTGGTCGAGTTACTACGATTAAACAGAAGGAATGTTTTGAGTACTTCTTACAATTTTATGGGTGCTCAATCTGCGTGAAAGTCTGCCCCTTCAGTCGCAGACCTTATTCAGAGATTAAGAAGAAATTTCTTGTGTAAATAGATGCATTAGTTGCTCTGAATACTGCATTCAAATATCATCCTCTTTCGCAAACTGAAACATTCTCCGTGGTCATATAATGACTTTCTCTATTGTTGCTGTTGATGCAGAGTAAGACATGAATCATGTGACGTGGTTAATTCACCTCTGAATTCTTGTATTATTCTACAGAGCCCTAGTTGAAATTTCTTCAGGAAACAAAAATCATCTCTCCCATTCGAATATGTGGAAGCTGCCATCCTATCCTCTCATCGAATATACTCGAGAATTTCTTTTGTCCCTGAAAACAGTTGTGTTTTTTTCAGACCAACAGAGGGCTTACCTACTGCAATTGTTCTAATACTGCTTTTCTGAATTCCTGTTGATCCCATGTTTCTCTACGGAAGATTTTCGGGGATTTTGGTGGAGTCGGTTTGCATCAATCTATGAGAATCATCCGAAAGAACCGTAGCACGTCATAGGTGGAATATGGGACCATTGGTTCGTGAGAAGGTCTAGGCAGCACATTTCAAATGATTGGTAGCATAACTCTGAATTGAGCACCTTTTCCTTCTTCAGACTCGGTTAGGACTATAGAACCATCACAAGCTTCGATAATTCTTCGTGAAAGATAAAGTCCAAGACCTCCACCACTGGTTTTAGTTGATGCTCCACGTGCAAAAAGCTGGTCACGAACAGCATCTGGAACTCCGGGTCCATTGTCCCAAACCAATATTTGGACTGACTCTTCCATTGGTGTAGCTTGCACAGTTACTATTGGAGTTTCCCCTGCATGTTGCACAGCATTTCGAAATAGATTCTCAAAAACCATTGGTAATAATCGACTTCCTCTTACCAGAACTCCTGAAAGATTCTCATCAATCTGTACATGGATTTTCAAGCCGACCATAGCATCCTCAGACAGTTTCGCAATTCTTCGAAGATACTTACCTATGTCTTCGTCCTCGACAATTGGAGTGCTTCTTATTGACCTGAGCAGATTATCCATCCGTGTTGATATGGCCAGTGCAGCATTCAAGAATTCGATAGCTTCAGCAGAATCTTCATCCATAACCATCTTCACTATTTCTAAAGAACTGACAATGCCACCTAAATCATTGCCAAGATCGTGCCTTAATAGACTAGTATAAAGCTCAATTTCTCTATGTTGTCTTTGTAGCTGAATATCAGCATCCCTTTGGGCCTCTACTAGATCTGTGATATTCATACAGTATTCAATGACATACTTTAGCTTTGAACCTGAATCGAATATTGGAACTCCTATGACTTGGACGATTTCGATTTCCCCACATTCGGAAATATGCTCATGAACAGACCTGGCAATCTTACCCGTTTCTTTTACATCTAGCAAAGGACAAGGATGTAAATCACCACTACAGGGTTGACCAGACTGATGGCTAACCTCGTAACATTTCATACGATCTTGTCCATCCGAGGTCTTGAGAAGGGTGTTGCTTTGGATGATTTCATACGTTGCTGGGTCAATTACAGCAAAATAATGTGGAAAATTGGCTGCTATTTCCTGCAGCATTTCACAATCGTAATCACCATTCTGCTGTGTAGGATCTAAGGACTGCTTCTTACCAGACAATAGAATTCACTCCGAACCAGGCCATGGAGCTCAAATATGAGTTAGTGCATTTAGGGAATATTACTGTACCTGTTTCTGAAAGAAATAGAGAAAAGTGGATTATTCATTTCTCAAACTGAAGGTTTGCGAAACCTCTTTGAGAGGGTGAGGAACGCCTTATCATCATCAACAGGCATAACCTGTTGAGTCATCGAGACTTCTCCGTCTTAACCGTTCAAGTCAGACAGAATTCAATATCACTAACGATTCTTCTCCTTTTTGGTGACGAATATAGCAAGAGTAGCGATACTTCGTTTGCACTAGTTTCTAGTTAGGACGGTTCTCAATGACTTTCTCAATAGTGATCATTGATAGAGAAAACAAAGAGGTCGGATTCGCAATCGCACCTTATACTTGGAATGCAGGAATGGCATGCACAGCAGAAGTAGAACTTGGAGCGATATGTTCGGAAGCACAGCAAATGGATGCTGGGAAAAAAAATATTGGGAGGAAGATTAAAAGGATGCTTCAGGAAGGACACCATGATTGATGACAAAGCAACTCTTACAACTCTCTGAAGAGCCATACAAAGCAATTTGCAATGCGATAGCATCGGGAGTCAATAGCTCTCCATGAAGTAATTGTCTAAAGGCAGCATGAGTTCTGCTAAATGAAGTACAGTGATGATTCTATTTGAACATACCCCGATGACCAATGACATTACCTTACTATCCAAAGACACCTGGAATGAATAACAAAGCGAAGAATCCAATCAGTACTTACGGGCTGATGATTGCATACTAGGATTAAGAATTGGGGGAGCAAAGTAACGCCGGGGATAACAATCTAGTTGATTCGGTATCTTGCAATCCTTGGATGATCGAGGAATTCCCAACTACCCTTGACATCGGTTACAAGTGCACCTAATTCAAGGTGCAACATAGTAATACCGCAATCGAGTTTCTTAGAAACACTGAACCCTTCTCTCTTGCTATTAGCTGACACAGTAATTGAGTCATGGTTGATTTGGAATCTCCAAGGTTGTCTGTTTGCAGCTGATGGAGCAATCCTCGCTGCCTCTAATGCAGTCTTGACCCATATGCTGTCACCAACTTTTCCACTCACAACAAGCTTATCGAGAGTCTTTCGTCTATATCGTTTGGACGAAACGCCCACTCTGTTATTTTCTTCCTTTGAGTACCCGATAGGTGTGATGGCCAACACACGTTCATCATTTTGTAGATCGATTTGTTTCATAACAGATTCACGACGGAAGAAACCTCCGACCCAGCAAGTATTCAGACCCAGAGCTGTGGCCTCAAGAATGACCCCCTCACCTAGATATCCTGTGATAGCCTGAATATTGGGTGCGCTCATGTTGGCTATAAATGTGATATAGTATGGGGCTTCTGTGATTTTGAAAAAATACGGGCCTATTGCCCCCTTGAATACATCATTCGCGGGTTTTCTGACAAGAACAGCTCTGGCACTAGGGAATGGTTGAAACTCGCTACAGACTTTGTCGATTCTTGCGGTCACTTCATCATTCGGAACTTCACCGGAGTACTTTCTCTGTGAATGCCGAAGGAAAATTGCATCGTACCATGAATCGGCAGGAAGTTCCAACATTATCGCACCTACTGATTGGATTATGCATTCGAAATGAGATTAGTACCTGCTATTGCGGCAAAAATGAAGTGGCGCATCGCTACGTTGGACTATCTTTGATGATGCAACATGAGGAATCCATTGTGACACGTGATGCAAAACACTTCCAGTTATTCAAAGGCCTGAAGGTCGAATCCTATTAATCTTCGAGAGCGAACTCGATTACATGAGAATCAAACTCGCCAAGTTTGGTCAAGCACTTGCTTTCCAAGATTTCACATCTCAACCTATCGGCAATCTCAAACTGTGACCTCTCGATTCCTCTTACCAGTTGTAGCGCCTCATCGCATCTGCCCTCAAGTATCAGCTTTTCGCTATCTTCGAACAGTTCAGCTAACCTCTCTCTCGAGACCATTATCTTCCTTTACACACCCCTGATTCGGATA
>JAUVHR010000220.1 GCA_030593165.1 Candidatus Thorarchaeota archaeon | reverse complement strand
ACAAGCATTTGGGATATTAATGCGGATACATCGAATAATGGGACATATAGAATCGAAGTGTTTTGGGCGAATGGAACTGAGGCGGGATACCTTACAAAAGAATTTGTCGTCTTCTTCCCAACATCATTGACAGCAGAGAATGCATCAATTAATGCCTATGCTAATGATATCGCGGGTTTCACTATTCGTGTCAACTTCAATGATACTTTCACACCCAAACCTATCGATAATACATATGCTGGAGTTACTGTCCTATATTCATTTGATGGTGGGACCTGGACCGCACTTAGTTACGAAACAGGTGGTAATTGGTCCGCATCTATAAGCACAACAGGATATGACTTCGGTCCCTATCAAGTAAGAGTAAATGCTAGTGGAACTGCCATTCAAAATCAGAGTGTTGTCATTGATGTAAGCTTGATATATGAAACTCAAGCCCTTGCAATATCTTGGTCAGCAGGCAGCAACATCAGCTATCTAGAGAAGACAAACCTGACCGTCCAATACAATTTCGGAAATGGATCATTTATTCCGAATGCGTTACTCTCGGTTACAGATGGAATATGGACATATGATTTGCATCAAAACAGTACACATTATTGGCTGCAATTCAATGGAACTGATACTCTTCCAGGTTTTGGAATATATTCCTTGAACATTACAGCATCGAAAGCTGGTCATGAATTGAGATTTGATGATACAGAAACCCTGCAAATAACTCTAGAACCTACATCTCAAGTATTCACATGGTCCAATACTAATAGTATCACTTACTTGGAAACAACGAACCTCATAGTGTATTATAGATTTGAGAATGGTTCGTCCATTCCAGAAGCTTGGGTGAATTTCACAATTTCTAGCAACACATGGAATCTCACCTATAGTGTAGCTTCGGGATATTATTGGTATGAAATCAACGGGACATTTCCTGGGGTTGACGCGACGTATGATATCGATATTAGCGCGTGGAAGTTAGGGCACCAAACAAGACTTAATGCAACAACGGTGACTGTAAGTCTAGAGCCAACAATAATCATAACAGGTTGGTCCAACACTAATAGCATCACGTTTTTGGAAGAAACGAATTTAACTGTGCGATACCAGCTCCAAGACACTTCGCCTGTTGTGGGTGCATGGGTGAACTTCACAATCGGAACTAGTACATGGATTTTCAATTATGATGCTAGTGCGGAGTACTATTGGTACGAGTTCAATGGGACATTTCCAGGAGTTGATGATACACACAGTATCGATGTTAGTGCATGGAAGTTTGGTCATCAAAATCAGCCGGACTCAACAACCATCACCATTGACTTAGAACCAACATCATATTCTCTCTGGTGGTCAGCTCCCCATAATGACACTATCACTTACCTGAATTACACTACCCTCTACCTTGTATATCAACTACCTGACACGACGAACATCACTGAAGCATGGGTTAATGTGACCATTGGAAGTGATACATGGAATCTGACATGGAATCCCGCAATAGAGACCTACCAGATTCAATTCAATGGGACGGATGATCCTCCTGGCATTGGTATCCACGGTCTAACAGTAATCGCTTGGAAGTATGGTCACCAAGTGCAGTCCGATCCTGGAGAGATACTTACAATAGACCCTGAGCCCACAACCTCTTCCTTTAACTGGTCTACTGGCGCGATTGGTAATATCACCTTTATTGAAAGTACAATACTGATTGTGAACTATAGACTTGATAATAGCACTCCTGTTCAGGACGCATGGGTTAGGGCAACCATCTCAGGAACAACATGGAATCTCACCTTCTCCGCAGGAGCATATAGAATCCAGTTCAATGGGTCCGATGCTGATCCAGGATTTGGACTTTATGTGGTTTCGATCTTCGCGACGAAAGATGGACATTTAGGAAATGCATCTCTAAGTCAACTGCATGTCCGTGAAGAACCAACAAGTCTTCAAATCTCATGGATGAGTAATACCATTGATTATACTCAATCTATTACTCTTCGAATCAACTACACAGACTCTTATGGAACACTGATTCCTCTGGCTTCCCTGAAAGAACTCAATGTAAATGGTTCATTTTACCAGACTCTACAAGGAGCGGGTAATGGTACGTATTGGTACACATTTGACAGTACGGATGATCTCGGGCATTTTGAGATTTCAGTCACGTTGAATAAAACAGGTTACATCCTGAATATCACAGCAGGATTAACACTTGATATAGTAGAAGCTCCAACTTCACTCACTGTGGTATGGAACCCTGCTAATGTGACCATAGAATACATTGATTCCCTTAACCTCCAAGTAGATTACAGAAATGGTGGTACTGATGTTCCTGCGACTCCACCGACTGCAGTTAATGTCACAATCGATGGAAGTACATACCCCTTGGCCTATACTGGAACAATTTGGAATGTGACAATTCTTGGAGATGACTTGGATCTTGGAGTTTATACCGCCTTCATCAATGCATGGCGTTATGGATATGAGTCCCAGACCAATACTACGTTCAATGTCAACATCACCCTTGCACCAAACTCGTTCATAGTTCTCTGGGAGAATCCATCAGACCTAAATGCCACTTATATCGAACAGGTCAATATTACAGTCATCTACACCTATGAGAGTGCCCCCGTTCCAGGTGCGACTGTCAAGTTGATCATTAATGACACACGAATATATGGCATGACTCTTGGACCTGATGATAGATGGCATCTCTTACTCGATGCAAGTACTATCGGTCTTGGGACATGGAACGCAACTGTTCTAGCAAATCAAACTGGATATGATATAGGAAGAGAGAAACAGAATCTAACCATCACAGCTGACCCCTGTACTGCAACTCCTAACTGGGTTAGCAGAACACTATGGTATACTCACCAAGAGAACTTAGATATCACAGTCCTTGACTCACTGGGTCAGCCTGTCACAGATGCACTTGTGAATGCTACCTATCGAGGAAGTCCCTATGTTCTTAATCATGAGGGGAGTGGAGTGTATCGCCTTCTCTTAGATGGATTCGATGGAATGGGCACCTATCCGATACAGGCATGGACATACAATTACGGATTCGCAAATCACACAGTTATTGTGACCCTAGAAATTGTCGAAACCCCCATCACTACAGCGCTGGAAACCACTGTTGGGGGCTATGATAATATCACCCTCTATCATGACGGGTACATCAGGTATTCTCTCTACATTGAGGATAATGACACCCTGGTCCTTGGCACCATGGTCGTCAACCTGACTCTTGGAACTGATGTTTACACATTCACTTCCTTTGGGAATGGTTCGTATGCCCTGAACTTGACAGGAGTGGAACTCGGAATTGGTGCATTCGCAGGAACACTGGCCGCAGACCTATATGGCTACGAAGCATGGACAAGCCCGGTCGCATTCGATGTGGACCCGATTCCCACTCACCTCGAATTCCTAGATGAACTGATCCCCACCGAGATGTATCTTAACCAATCAATCATGATCACCTTCGAATACATCAACGATCACACCGGTCTCAGAACCAATGCATCTGTCGCTCTATCTAGCTGGGCTGGCAGCAATCTATCAGTTTCTCAAACTGTCTGGGGAAGATTCGGCTTTGAACTAAGCTCCTACAATTTGGCATTGACCGACCACTCACTTCAAATTACGCTGAGTTATGCCAACTACACTTCCTCACAAATCATCGCGTTGATTCCAGTCAGAGCGCTTCACACAACCTTCACAACAGAAGACGCCTTCATTTGGTATGAACAGGAAACCGTAACTCTGAGCGTCACGTACACTGACACCGATCATGGTGAGTTCATTGACTGGGCTGTAGTTCACGTATCAATAGGAAGCTATACGGGACTCATGACGTACGTTGGCAGCGGCAACTACAGTATAGATTTCATGATAACACAAGAACCTGGAGGCTATACTCTAACGTTCACAGGTGTGGCTACTGGATGCGATGATGGTTCCGCATCATCAACGCTTGAGGTTGTCCCGAAGAAAACAACGACTCTCTTGCTGGACCTTCCTGCCAGCGTGATAGAAGATAGTTCCATTGGAATCGAAGCAGAACTCCTTGATGAGGATGGCGCTCCGGTCTCAGGAGTCGAAGTGGTCTTCCACATTCTTGTGACTTACAGGGATGGTTCCACCTACACGAACCCACCCATCACCAGAACTACGGATGGCAACGGGTTGGCTACGATTGCTTATGAGATCCCACTGCAGGATACACCCGCCACATCGCTTTCGGTCAGTGCTAGCTTTTCCGGATCACCTGCAACGTGGAGTACAGACTCTGAAGAGGTGACATCCACCGTTTCAATGAGCTTCGAAAGAGCCCTCTTGAGCCTTTTCACAACGACAGAAGGTCAGCTCCTACTACTCCTGATTCTTGCAGTTGTTGGAACGGTAGCACTATACACCAAGCGACACAAACCAAGAAAGAGAGCAAAGTTCGAGTCGCTTGAGAAACAGATGCTCAGCTTCATAGAAGTGGACTCAATGCAACACTTCATGGGCATTTATGGTGACAGAGGAACTTGTGTGATCTATCATCCATTTGGTGAGTTGCGGATTCAGCCCGACCTAATCAGCGGCTTCATCTCTGCAATCACAAGCGTATACGGAGAAATCACGGGCGAGGGAGTACGTGGAACGCTGGAAGAGATTCACTATCAGGGACTCCGACTCAATAGCTACAGCGGCCAGTACATAATTGGAATTCTTATCCTTGAGGTCGAGATGTCACCCCACCTAAGAGAAGGTCTGCAACGTTTCGTTGCCGAGTTTGAGGAGCGATACGCCGAAGACCTCGAAGAGTGGGTGGGAATAGTGGACACATTCGAACCAGAGTGGATTGTCAAACGCCTCTATGAGTGCTTGAACTACTCTATTCATCTACCCCTTCGAATTGACACCCACAAGAAAGTGAAGGGTTCATTCAAGAAGACCTTTGAGTTCCTCAAGACAGTACTTGATGAGAACGGGGAATTCAAGATGGGCAAGGTCATTCGGGATGTTGCCAAGTTGATAGGTCGCACAGAACCTGAAGCACTTGAGCATCTGCTATCGATGATAGAACGAGGGCTCATCACACCAATAGACATACCAACATTCATGCATCGAGAGGGCTGCGGCATTCTGGCCGACGCAGGATTACAAGAGATGGAACCTACATCACCTGATGAAGTCGATACATCTGAAGTTCTTGTTACCGAGCCCCCTGAAGAAATGGATGAAGAGGTGGAGTCCGAGGACGAACCCACGCTCGATGAGATTATTTCAGAGGATGTAGAAGAGGAGTCAGAGCTCGAAGAAAAGATTGTCGAAACTGAAGAGGAAGTCCAAGAACCTGCTGAGGAACCTATTGCAGAAGAGGAACCCGAGCCAGAAGAAGAGTCGGATCCTCGTGAGGGATTCCTTTCAGATGTCGAGAAACTACTCAAGGAGAAAGAGGAAAACGACGAGTAGTCCCACAACAAGGCGGCCCACTTGAAGTGGATAAGACTTATCAGTCCCTCAAAAGAGGCCTTCATCCGGAGTGCCATGCATTGAATGATAGCTGGGTGGTCGAGAACTACTACATCATTGATGGAAGGATACTCTGTGTTGAGGTCACCATTCCGCTGATGGAGTTCCTCTACGTGACAATTGACGACGTGAAAGAAGCTTGGGTGAGTATGCTATGTCAATTTGTTGCTCAACTGCCGGGAGTAGAGATGAGCTGGTCCATGGAGCCGAGAGATGAAGTCGCACTTGTGACGATCCGTATTGGAAAAACAGGTGACCTAAAGAAGTTCTCTCCGGAAGAGGCAGCCGGTGCAGTGGCTGCTGTTGATGCACTCTTCAGCGAACAGCCAAAAAAGAAGGCTAGCTCAAAGAAGGCTCCCGCCAAGAAGAAACCCACAAAGAAGAAAACCCCCAAGTCAAAGAAGTAAGCCCT